>JBAXFZ010000122.1:0-10212 GCA_037139685.1 Bacteroidota bacterium | reverse complement strand
GGATCTATGATTTCAAGACTAAGGAGACCGAGCGGGTAACGAACAATATTTACCAGGATATGTACCCCATGTGGAGCGGCGACAAGATCTATTTCCTGTCGGAACGCGAACGTCCCACGAACCTCTATTGTTACGACCTGAAGACGAAAGATACCAGGAAGGTGACCGATTTCAGGGAGTTTGACATTAAATTCCCCTCTCTTGGCGACAATGGCGTCATCTTTGAAAATGGCGGATTTATATACACCTTTGATTTTTCCACGCAACAAACCCAAAAGGTGACAATCAGGATATCCGATGACTTTATCACCGGCCGCAGCCAGCTGAAGGATGCAAGCAAGTTTGTCAATACATTCTCTCTTGCACCCGACGGAAAGCGGGTTGCACTGGATGGCCGGGGAGATATCTGGACCGTTCCTGCCAAATCGGGCATTACAAAAAATCTTACAAATTCCCCGGGCGCCCACGACCGTGATGTGGCATGGTCACCCGATGGCAAATACATCGCCTTCATCTCCGACATGAGCGGTGAAGATGAGATCTATATCCAGAAACAGGATGGTTCTGCACAGCCCGAGAAGATTACCAAAAATGCCGACACCTATAAATATGCCGTTACCTGGTCGCCCGACAGCCGGAAACTGCTCTGGTCGGATAAAATGCTGCGGCTGCAGTATGTCGATATCGAATCAAAAGCGGTTACCATCGTGGACCAGGCCAAAAGCTGGGAGTTTACCGACTATAACTGGTCGCCCGACAGCAAATGGATCGTTTTCACCTACCCCGACCGCCGCTCGACCTCCCGGATTTTCCTGTATGAAGTTGCATCAAAGACCAAAACCCCGGTAACCGACACATGGTATGATGCGGGTGGCGGGACCTTCAGCAGCGACGGGAAATATCTATTCTTCACCTCCAACCGTGACTTTAATCCCACCTACAGCTGGACAGAGTGGAACCACTCCTATTCGGACATGACCCGCATCTATTTTGTCACACTGGCAAAAAGCACCCCCAATCCGTTTGCACCCGAAAACGATGAAGTGGCCATAAAGAAGGATGAGAAAGCTGATGGAGACAAGCAGGGGGACGACAAGGGAGAAAAAAAGAACGGGAAAGATGCCGGCAAAAAGGATGATAAAAAAGAGGCTGATGCCCAAAAGGAGGTAAATGTCAAGGTTGACCTGGACGGGATCATCGACCGGGTTGTTGACCTCTCGATTGAGCCCGGCACCTATAATAATGTGAATTGCATCGGCGACAACGTTTATTATATAAAGGGCGGACGGGGCGGACGGCCGGGCGGCCTGATGACCTACAGCCTGAAAGACCGCAAGGAGTCCGGCCTGGGTGATTACGGCATTTATGAAATTTCGGCCGATAATAAGAAAATGGTTGTTGGTGATCGTGGGAAATACGGTGTGATTGATCTTCCGAGGGGAGGAAAGATCGAGGTGAAGGACTGGGCCGACCTCTCCAACATGAAGGTGATGGTCGACCTGAAGGCTGAATGGGCCCAGATCTATCATGAATCGTGGAGACAGATGAAATATTTCCTCTATGATCCGAACATGCAGGGTCTGAACTGGCCGGACATCCAGAAAAAATATGAGCCCCTGCTCCCCTACATCAATAACCGCAACGACCTGAATTATATTATCGGTGAGATGATCGGTGAGATCAGTATCGGCCACTCGTATGTAAGCGGCGGCGACAAAGCGGAACCAAAACGGGTTAAAATGGGGCTGCTGGGGGCAAAGATCAGCCGCGACGCCTCGGGGTACTACAGGATCGATAAAATCCTGAAGGGTGAAAACTGGACCGAGGAGGCCCGTTCTCCGCTGACCCAGCTGGGGGTGGATGCCAAAGAGGGAGACTTCATCATTGCCATCAATGGTAAATCCACTAAGGAGATGAATGACATCAACCAGGCACTTGTCAATAATGCCAATACACAGGTTGAACTCACGCTTAACAGCTCCGCCTCCGAAACAGGTGGGCGTAAAACGATCGTGGAGCCTGTTGACAAAGAGGCCGGGTTGTACTACTACAGCTGGGTCCAGAACAATATAAAGAAAGTGTCGGAGGCCTCCAACGGGGAGATCGGGTACATTCATATCCCCGACATGGGGGTTGAGGGGCTGAATGAGTTTGTAAAACATTTCTACCCGCAGCTCGCCAAACGTGCGCTGATCATCGACGACCGCGGCAACGGCGGGGGCAATGTTTCACCCATGATCATCGAACGGCTGAACCGCGAGATGACAATGATCGCCATGTCAAGGAATACTGTCGGCGCCCCGGGCCGCCTGGAGATGCTCTGGGGACCCAAGTGCATCCTCATCGACAACTACTCCGCCTCCGACGGCGACCTTTTCCCCTACCAGTTCAAGAAGCTGAAGATCGGGAAGGCCATCGGCAAACGCACATGGGGCGGTGTTGTCGGTATCCGCGGCAGTTTGCCCTTTATCGACGGCGGCCAGCTGATGCGCCCTGAATTTGCCCCTTATGATAACGAAGGCAAAAACTGGATCATCGAAGGACATGGCGTCGATCCCGACATCGAGGTTGACAATGATCCTGCAAAGGAATATGCCGGGGACGATCAGCAGCTGAACCGGGCCATCGACCAGATGAAGGAGGAGTTGAAATCATGGCCGAAGGAACTACCCGGGATGCCTCCCTTCCCCGACAAGTCAAAATAGTACCGCGCCATGCCTGGCATGGCTTTAAATAGCAGACACATCGAAAGCCGCCGGAAATCCCGGCGGCTTTTTTTATCCCTGACTAAAAGCCTTCTTTGAAATAGGATAGTTTTTCTTATTTTTACCGGGCTTAGCATTTCCATGTTCAATTGTCACCTGTGACTTTGCTCAGGGAAACCTGCCGCAATGAATCAAACGGTCTGGTCGGGCATGATTACCCTGGCGACGGCTATTGCAAAATCACTATTAGTATCAATAAAACGGGATTATTTTCTGTGAGGTTTCTTCTTAAAAAATGTGTCTTAACAAATAAGGTATGGGTTGCCGACACCTTGCTGATCGTGCTGATCCTGCTGGCGGGGGCAGTGCTGAGATTCTGGAGGCTTTACGATATTCCCTTTACATACGATGAATTCAGTGCCATCTTCCGCACCCGGTTCGCCACCTTCGGCGAACTGATCGACAAGGGGGTCAAAGTTGACACCCACCCTGCCGGGGTGCAGGTGTTCCTGTTCTACCTGGTAAGGATATTTGGAATTTCGGAGGCGGCAGTCAAAACTCCATTTATTGTCTTCGGGCTGTTATCCGTATGGCTGACCTACCTGATCGGAAAAGAGTGGTTCAGCCCGGCTGCCGGGCTGGTTTCCGCGTCGTTTGTCTCTTTCCTGCAATTCCCGGTAATGTACAGCCAGATCGCCCGCCCCTATTCAAGCGGCCTGTTTTTCTGCCTGCTCCTGGTATGGTTCTGGACGCAGGTGATCTTCCATCCCGGGCGAAAATACTATTACAACCTTGCCGGCTATGTTATTTCAGGAGCGCTGTGCACCTACAACCATCATTTCAGCCTGCTTTTTGCGGCTATGGTAGCCGTTACCGGGTTGTTCTGGTGCCGCCGTGAGCGGCTGGTTTCGTACCTGCTGGGAGGGATACTTATCGGGATAATCTATCTTCCGCACCTGCCCATATTTTTCGCACAGCTGGCCATGGGCGGCATTGAAGGATGGCTTCACAAGCCGCGGTATGATTTCATTTTCGATTACATCCAGTACATTTTCCAGTTCTCGGTGTTCGTCGGTTTGCTCATTCTGCTCCTGCTCAGCCTTGCCCTTTACTGGCGTGAAGATGCACAAAAGGTGAAAGGAAAGTTTTTACTGATCTCGTTACTCTGGTTTCTGATTCCCTATCTTGTTGGTTTTTTTTATTCAATCTTCAGGAGTTCCGTCCTGCAATATTCGGTCCTGATCTTTTCCTTTCCCTTCCTGCTGTTCACTATTTTCGGATGGATCGGCGACACCGGGGCCCTGCGCAAAGCGGTGATGGTTGTACTGACCGGTTTGGTGGTCATCCCGTCGCTTACCGGGGAACGGCAGCATTATACCCTGTTTTACAGGTCGCCCTACCGCGAAATGGTTGCGGAATCGAAGCATATGACAGATTCCCTGGGGAGGTACAACTGCAGTGTAATCCTTGATACAAAGAAAGAGATCACCCACTATTACCTCACCAAACTGAACTGCAAAGAGCTGCCTTTCCGCGACATCTCCTCTTTCCGCGGGAAAAGGGATTTTATTGATTTCCTGGATAAAAGCAGGACCAACTACCTCGCATTTGGCTGTATCTCCTCGACCTTAAGTGAAAATTACCCGATCATCCTCGAAAGATTTCCCTTCCTGGTCGAACATAAAAGCTATGCCGGCGGCGATTTTTACCTCTTCTCGAAGATCAGGCCGGCGAAAGAGATGTCCGAATATTTTTACTCGAAACTGAACACCTTCGAGCCGAGCCTCCCCGAGTGGGGTTATGTGGATGATAAGCGCTGTACCGACTCCCTGGTTATTGAGGGCAGGAAATCGTTTGATGCCCAGACCGGCACCGATTTCGGACCAACATTTACAATGCCTTTAAGATCGTTCATGCGCGATGAAAACGATGTGATCGACATATCGGCCGACATGCGCCTGCCCCTTGTATTCCCGGGAGCCTGGCTGGTGGTCACCGTAACATCGAACGGGAAGATCGTTTACTGGAATTCGGCTTCCGTTACAGAGTATATTACCCCGGGGCAGCAGGGACGGGTTTACCGTTCGCTGAGGCTCAGCGACATCGACCTGAGGCACCACGGGCTCCAGTTTGCAACCTACCTCTGGAACCCTGTGAAATCAAGCTATATCATGGACAATTTCTCCGTCCGCATGCGCAGCGGAAACCCGGTGGTTTACGGGATTTACCGCAAAGCCGCGCTTTACTGAAAAGAAAACGGCGAAACAGCAAACCCACGTTCACGATTTCGCCGTTTTGCTATTTCGCCACATCGCTACCTATTCCTTCACCATCCTCTGGGCAAAACGCTCACCGTTGATATCAACCGAGATTACATAGACTCCCTTGCCGAGGCCGCTGCAATCGAGGCTGATCTTGTGTGCGCCTGCCTGCAGGACACCTTTGTCGAGCACCAGCACATTTTGTCCCAAGAGGTCGGTTACAGTAACCTGGACACTGCCGGGCCGGCTGATTGAAACACTGAACTGTGCCGAACGGGTAACAGGGTTCGGGAAAACCGCACTGACCTTGTTTTCAGCCGCTGCCGCGTTCTGTTTAATACCGTAGGGAAAGAACCTGTAACAATCGAGTTCACGGAATGCAAACGAAACATCATGAACCGGCACCGTTGCATCCTGGATGTTCGAACCGGGCTGCGAGGCTGTCTGGCAGGTTGACTCGATTTTAAAGCTGCTGGTTTTTATAACTGCCGACGGGTAGACAAACTCCTGGAAGATATAGAGGAAATCGGAATTCAGGTCAATCATCGGGTAAAATTGTGACAAGGATGGTTTTTTGACGCGCCCCCATATGTGGCGGTAATTAAACGGTGTCGGGTCGGGGTTGCCAACTGTCAGTCCGGCCCAGAGAAAATAGACATTCTGGAACTGGTCAATCACGATGCGTGGAAAAGAGCTCAGGCCGGTCCCGTAAAGCGGGAAGCCAACAATTGAATCTCCCGCCGCGTCGGCAGCCACGTAACCAACAAGCTGGCCATGGGCTTCGAGGGTATCGAGGTTGCTGAGCCTGGTGGTGTCGATGACCGGCATGTTTTCATTCCAGTAAATCAACCCGTCGGTGCCCGGGAAATAAAAACGTGACGAACCGTCGCCGTTGGCACGCATGCGGCCTGCGGCCACATGGGCTTTCCCTGCATTATCCAGCTGGATGGCGGTTGACCCGTCGAGGCACCAGAAGGTTGGCACCACCGTGCTGACCGGGGTGACCTTGTATGGATTGTTGTAAAATACTGTTTTTGTCCAGGTACTGCCATTGTCGAAAGATTTCATGACAAACCCGTCTTCCCAGTTCCCGGCGACCACAAAGGCTATTGTATCACCCTTCGGGGCGGCCCATGTATAGTCATCGCCGGCATAACCCAGCTCATCGGTCGCGGTCATCCCCGGGAGAACAACTCCATGTTTATCCCATGTCACTCCGCCGTCGAGCGAACGGAAATAGAGGAGTGCATCGCTCATCCCCTGGTAGCTGGGCTGCCCGATCGCCAGCACGTGGATGAACTGGTGCGTGCTGCCATTGGTCATTACACTGGGCCAGAGCAGGGTGGTAACACCCGTGGGGCCGGTTGGCAGCGTCGACTGGGTCCAGTTCCCCGTCCCTTTTACCGGCCGGGTATTCATGATGAGGGTTGCAGTTGAATTGTGGGCAAAGGTGATTTCGCCATTACCCATCCATGCGTTCAGGCTTGGCCATCCTGTGCGGACAGTTTCAACTCGCTGCGTCGGGGCAGCATTCCAGGCAGTGCCGTTATAATAATTATACCCGGTACCGCGGTCGGCATACCCGCTGGCATCATCGGTCCCCCGCATCCATGCAGCGGAGATTGAATTGTCGGGCCAGAGAAAAAGCCTGTTGGCCAGTGAGCCGTTGCACTGGTTGTCGTACCGTGAATCGCCGATCACATCGTCGGCAACGCTTTTGTTCGCGACTGTTCCGTTTGAGGGTAAAACGGGAAGTTCAGCCTGCCCGTTATACTTGGGAGAAAGAACAGCCCTGTTCTGCAAAGATTTTGAGAGCACGGCCCTCTTGGGCTGGGCATAAACCGAAAGAGAAACACACAAAATAAAAATTAAGGCATAAATTTTTTTCATGGTCGCGATTTTTTAAAGTTACTTACAAAGATATAAAGTTTTAATTCCGCTATTTCACTATTTCGCTACCTCGCTACCTCGCTACTTCGCTACCTCATTCCATGTGTAACCCAGCTTGAGCAGGTTCTCCGGTTTCAGCAGGATTGCCAGCCGCTCACCGTCGATTGCCTGAAGGTCGCGGTTTGCCTCAAAGATATCCTTCCCGTTGGCCTTCATGTACCGGGCAAGTTCGGAGGCCTTGTGGTAGCCGGCAAATGGCAGCAATGCCGTTGTGATGGCCGGGCTCAGGTAGAGTTGCTGCAGGCTGGCTGCCGCATTTACAACGATACCCCCCAACAGGTTTTTCCTGGTGGTCTGGTCACAGGCAATGAGCAGTTTGAGGCTTTCAAGCAGGGCATGGCCGATTACCGGAAGATATGCATTCAATTCGAGGCAGCCCTGGGCTGCGAGTGAACAGATCAGCTGATCGTTGGCATAGATTTTATGTGCCGCGCTGACAACGAATTCGGGGATAACCGGGTTGACCTTGCCGGGCATGATGGAACTGCCCACCTGGCATTGGGGAATCGACAGCGCGCTTGTCCGATGGCCGGTTGAACGGCCGGATGTTAAATCCGAGGCAAGCAGGCGGATGTCGGAAACCATCTTCTCGAGGTTAACCGCGTGGGCTTTTAGCGTGGCGTGGATTTCGACAAATGAATCGAGGTTGCAGGTCGCATCGGCCAGGTTTTCGCTGCGGGTAACCGGCAGCCCGCTCAGCTGCTGTAGATGGCCGATGGCCTCCATAATAAAATAGCGGGGAACCGCCATCCCGGTACCAATGGCGCTTCCGCCGAGATTGACCGTTTTAATGCGCTCAAAACATTTCGAAACCCGCCACCAGTCGCGCGACAAGGCTTCACTGTATGTGCTGAAGAGTTTCCCGAACGAAGTCGGCACCGCCTCCTGCATCTGGGTGTAACCCAGGCGCAGGTCATCCTGGTGCGAAACCTCGAGCTGCTCCATCACGAAGCGCATCTCGTTGATCGCCTTTTCAAGCTCCTGGAGCAGGAACATGACGGCAACCTTCAGCGAGGTCGGGATCACGTCGTTTGTCGACTGGAAAATATTGGCATCCTCTATGGGATCGATAATCTTGTAATTTCCCGGCTTCTCCCCGATTTTCAGCAGGGCAAGGTTTGTGATGATCTCGTTGACATTCATGTTGATACTGGTACCTGCACCACCCGAAACGGCAGGCACGATAAACTGGTCAAAATAGTCCCCTTCGGAAACCTCGGTAGCCGCGTGAATCAGGTGGGTAAGGTACCGGGAGATATCCGGGCGGCTGCCATACTTCTCCACAATAGCATTAACATATGCTTCGGCGGTCTGGTAGCATGCCTTTTTCACCAGTCCGAGTGCCTTGTACCATTCAATGTGGAAGGGTGTTGTGTCGGGAAAATTTGCCCTGGCACGTGTCGCATGGATCCCAAACAGGACATCATCTGGCAGCTCCATTTCACCAATAAAGTCAATCTCTTTACGCATGATATTTATTTTTTCAGATTAACAGCCGATCTGTTTGTTAGGTTGCCCGGCATTGGATTTTTTGTAATTTTACGCAATAAATCTGAACCGGGGGAAATTCTACTGAAAAAAACAGCGCTATTTTTTATATTCCTGTCGCTTGCAGGCTCTTTGTTTTCACAAATCGACAGGGAGTTCTGGTTTGTGGGGCCTGAGGCATCTTCAAACCACGGCGACAGGCCGGTCTATATCCGTGTTTCGACCATGGAGGACATGGCCCATATTACATTGCGCATGCCGGCAAATTTGAACTTTGTCCCCATCCTGCGTACTATCAATCCCAATTCCACAACATCCATCCAGCTGGATGTGATCAAAGGCAATACCTCCTGGCTCGACAGTATCGAAAACAGGCCTGCAGACCAGGTTTTGCGAAAAGGGCTGCTGCTTACCTCCGACAATTACGTGACTGGCTATTACGAAATCAATAATGGCAGCAACCCGGCAATTTTCCCGCTGAAGGGGAAAAACGGGGTAGGCACCGAATTTTTCATCTCCGGGCAAACCGATTACCCCAACCAGGCAAACGACGGCAGCGAGGCCTTTGACATTGTTGCAACCCAGGACAACACCCTGGTCACCATAACTCCTGCCATTGACATCGTGGGGCACCTTGCCAATGTCCCGTTTCAAATTACGCTGAACAAGGGGGAAACATACTCCGCACGAACGCTCATCACCACGGCAGCCGCCTCCCTGGCCGGTTCTCATGTGGTATCGGATAAACCCATTGCGATCACCATCAGTGACGACTCGATCATTACCGGAGGGTGGGACATCATTGGCGACCAGATTGTCCCCCTGAACCTGATAGGCAAGGAATACATTGTGATCAAAGGGTTTGCCGACAACATCCCGCCCAACAACGACGATGAACGGGCCTACATACTGGCAACCGAGAATTCGACCGATATAATGATGGACGGCAACCCCGTGCCTGTTGCCACGCTCAATTCAGGGCAGCAATACGATTATCCTATCCCTGCCACAACCAACACCGCCTACATCAAAACAACCAAACCCGCTTATGTGTACCATCTTTCGGGCCACCCCGGGGAGGCCGGATCATCTATCCTGCCCCCCGATTCCTGCACGGGATCGAAGAAAATCGGGTTCAACCGTTCCAGTGCAAGCGCATTTGCACTGCTCATCCTCACCCGCAACGGGAACCAGGATTACTTTTTACTGAACGGCAGCAACAGCATCATCACCGCAGCCAGCTTCAACGTAGTTCCCGGAACCGGCAACAACTGGGTCTATTACAGGCAGAACAACATGTCGACCATCCAGGTCCCGGTTGGTGCCAACATACTTGAAAATACGCAGGGAAAATTCCATCTCGGGATTTTAAACAATGTTTCAGCCAGCTCCGAATATGGCTATTTTTCCGATTTCAGCACACTTTACCTCGGCGCCGACGCCAGCATGTGCCCGGGCGACAGCATGGTCCTCGATGGCGGCCCATACCGGACCTCTTACGCCTGGGAGAAACTGGTCACGGGCACCTGGACTACCATAGGGACCAACAGAACCTATACCGTAAAGGATACCGGTTATTATGCCTGCATGACCAACGGGGACTTCTGCACCCTGATGGATACGATCCATATTTCCTATTATCCCAACGGCACGGTAAGTCTCGGTTCCGACAGGGTTATCTGCCAGGGTACCACTGCCGCCTTTAATCCCGGTGGCAGTTATGTTACCTATCTCTGGAGCAACGGATCAACTTCATCCACCCTTGCCACGGGCACACCCGGCCCTGTCTGGGTCAGGGTTACCAACAA
>JBAXFZ010000121.1:0-10313 GCA_037139685.1 Bacteroidota bacterium | reverse complement strand
GGGCAAACTGGCCGACATGAAGGCTTACCTTGAGAATCCCCGGAATATCACCTTCCAGGCAGCTGTTGCCAGCCAGTATAAGGATGGCAGGTGGATTGAAAACGGGCTGACCGAGGCCTTTAAACATTACCGGTACTATTATCCGGGTGTGAAAATCCCGAGGGTCTATGCCTATATTTCAGGGGGGGATTATGATTTCCCGGTTCAGTTTGCCGACAGTGTCATGCTGATCGGACTTGACAACTTCCTCGGCAGGGATTTTAAACCATACGCCGCCGACGGTCTTCCTTTCTACCGCATCACCCGTATGAATTCCGGCAACATCCTGCCCGAATGCATGAAGGTGCTGTTGAATGTGACATACCGGGAGCAGCTTTCAGGCAATACCCTGTTGGAACAAATGGTGGAAGCTGGCAAACGGCTCTTTTTCATTGATGCCATGATCCCCGGGACAGATGACCGGTTCAAGATAGGGTTTACGCAGCCCCAGCAGGATTGGATCGTGAAGAATGAGGCTCACGTATGGGCCGCCATCATTGAAAACCGGATGCTTTATACCACCGACGGCAAGCTGATAAGAGCCTTCATGTCAGATGGCCCCTTTACCGCCGAATTTTCAAAAGATTCACCTTCGCGCCTGGGAGAATGGCTCGGGTGGCAGATCGTCAGGAATTACATGGAGAACCAACCGGAAGTTACCCTCAGTGACCTCATGAACGAAAAGGATGCCCAGAAGATACTGGCACAATCGGGCTATAAGCCTGAAAAACAATGATGTGAATGATCCTCTCCTGGCGGTCTTATTCATCCGTTTTTCATTTTGTTGATAACTTTTCCCGATTTCAGTATTACCTTTTGGCATAAAAGCGGATTAAGCATTAAAAAGCCGCACCATGCTCGTAAAGACATATGGCAGCGCCGTTTTTGGGATCCAGGCCATAACGGTGACTGTTGAGGTATACATGGACCAGGGGATCCAGTTTTTCATGGTCGGGTTGCCCGACAATGCCGTAAAGGAGAGCCACCAGCGCATCGAATCAGCGTTGCGGAATAATGGTTACCGCATCCCCGGGAAAAAGATCATCATCAACATGGCCCCGGCCGATATCAGGAAGGAGGGCTCATCCTATGATCTTACCATCGCGATCGGCATCCTGGCCGCCAATGGAGTGGTAAGCACCGGCAAACTGGAGCAATATATGATCATGGGTGAGTTGTCGCTCGACGGTGGGCTCCTGCCTATCAAGGGAGCCCTGTCAATCGCCATAGAGGCCCGGAAAAGAGGTTTTAAGGGTATTCTCATCCCGTCGCAGAATGCCATGGAGGCATCCATCGTTGGTGATCTTGAGGTTTATGGCATCACCGCCCTGCCCGAGGTGATTGCCTTTTTCAACGGTACTGCCGCAATAACCCCTGTCAGGATGCATGAACCCGACGATTTTAACCGGCTCGTGGTGCAGAATGAATATGATTTTTCGGATGTTCGGGGTCAGGAAAACATAAAGAGGGCGCTGGAAATTGCGGCAGCGGGGGGGCACAATGTAATCCTCATCGGCCCGCCAGGGGCGGGAAAAACGATGCTGGCGAAACGGTTGCCCTCTATTTTACCTCCTTTGAACATGCAGGAGGCGGTGGAGACGACCAAGATCCATTCGGTGGCCGGGAAACTGGGATCGAACCGTTCGCTAGTATCCATCAGGCCATTCAGGGCGCCGCATCATACGGTTTCGAATGTCGCCCTTGTAGGCGGCGGCAGCATTCCCCAGCCGGGGGAGATATCCCTGGCTCATAACGGCGTGCTTTTTCTTGATGAACTCCCGGAATTCAAGCGCACAGTGCTGGAGGTACTGCGGCAGCCAATGGAAGACCGGGTGGTCACTATCTCAAGGGCAAAGATGACCCTCGAATATCCTGCAAGTTTTATGCTGATCGCGGCCATGAATCCTTGTCCCTGCGGATATTACAACCACCCGACCACCGACTGCCAGTGTGTGCCGGGGGAGGTGAAAAAGTATATCAACCGGATTTCGGGTCCGCTGTTCGACCGGATCGACATTCATATCGAGGTTGTTCCGGTTGATTTTAAAAAACTGAGCGACTGCCGGCCTGCCGAACACAGCGATATGATACGCGGCAGGGTGATCGCGGCGAGGCAGATCCAGGAGAAGCGGTTTGAGGGATTACCGGGGATCTACTGCAACTCGCAACTCCCTTCCAATATGCTGCGTCAGGTTTGCCGCATAGGTGAAGCCGGTAACCTGATGCTGAAAACCGCCATGGAAAAACTTGGCTTATCCGCCCGTGCATACGACAGGATTCTGAAAGTGTCACGCACCATTGCCGATCTGGATCAGTGTGAAGGAATCAAACCGGAGCATTTGGCAGAAGCGATCAATTACAGGTCGTTGGACAGGGATAACTGGGGGAGGTGAGGGTTATGACTTCATTAATAAAGTCTGTTATGCGGGTATCAGTAAAACAATCACCTTTAGAAAAGGTATATAACTAAACATATTAAGAACTAAACAAAAACTAAATTAAATGATGGTATTATTTTCAAGTCCAGAATTTTGAACATTACTAGGTACTGTAGCTGTTGGAATTATAGGATACATTACAGTATTAAGAAAAAACAGAGCAGAAGCTAAAGGTATTGAAGTTAATAACGACAAAGAAATTCTAAACACATATAAAACTGAACTTGAATATTTTTCTAAGCAGTTGGAATTAACCAGAAATGAAATTTCAGCTTTAAGAGAAGAAATAAGCAATGAAAGAAGTTTGTGAAAGAGTTGATTGTCCGAACAGATTAAAGAGTTAAAAGATAGATTTAGAACCCTTTACATTAATTTGTGAAGGGTTTGTTTTTTAAGGTATTATTATGTATTATTGCATTGTTTTGGAATTAACAAGACTAAACTCATAAATTAACTTAATCATCGTTCTATAAAAAATTTATTGATTTTGACCAGAATTGTTTTTGCAGTATGCATAATTTCTTGTACAAACTCTATGGAAGAAAAAGAAAAACAAAAAAAAGACTCCTTAGATAAAGTAAAAGTGGAAAATTTTAAAAAGGAAAAAATTATCAAAGATTCTTTAAGTAACATTATCAACTTGGAATTTACTAAAATAGAAACAAAAACAAAATCAACAATAACGGGTCAATTCAATTCTATACAAGTAATAACATATTATATTCCAAATCTACCAGAAAACCCTACAAAGGTTTATAAGCAAGTCATTAAAAATAAAATTGAATTATTTTGTTTAACAAATTTCAAAGCTAGTGACAGAGATATACTTGAAGTATTTTTCCTAAATAAAAAAATAAGTATACCTAAGTTTGGATATAATTATGATTCTAAAAGAACAGGAAATCAATGGGGTGAAGAATACAATAAATATGTCGTTGGGTATTTTACAATGGGGAATGGAGATAAAGGTACGTTATCTGATAGTTATTAGATTTTTCTGGTTTATAAATATTTAGATGTAAGAAAACCAAAGTTTTAACATTTTTTTTATGAAAAAGTATAAATTATTCATTCTGTCATTCCTTCTAGTATCTTGTTCCTATATTATGTTACAAGAAAAAGGTAGTATTAAATTAGAGAACGGAGAAGGTAAAAAGGTATCAGTTACTTATGAGATACTGGACTTTCAGAAAGTAAAGCAATTTTTAAATAAATCAGAGTTTGATAAGATTGTTCCAGAAGCATCTTCAAAAGCAAAGGAAACTTGTAAATATCCATTAACATACGAACCAAGAAAATTTGAATTGTATATGGATAATGGAACAACCATTATTTGTATTTATTATTCAGCAAAAAATGGGTTTGGTGTTCCTCTAGAGATACATTCATTTGTAAAATTTAGTGGAACAACCTTTAAGGAAATTGATACAGCATCTTAATAGACTAGTTTTTATAGTTTAAGTTATGGAAAAAATTAATCTTAAATTGTCTGATTTTGGAATACTAATTACTATTTGTGGTATTATAATATATAGTTTAGGTTTGGATTATTGGATAAGCTATTACAAAGAACTAGATATTTAAAACCCTTAGCTGGCAGGGACAAACCCGTTTATCGTTCACTGCAGCCGCGAAAGACCATTCGTGAAATCGATGACAAACCACTGTCGCTGCTGGTGCTCTCGGACCTGCTCTGGGCTGCATGCGGTGTAAACCGCAGAAAAGGCCCCTTCGGAATCCCGGGGAGAACCGCAGCAACGGCAAGCAATTCGCAGGAAATAGATATCTGCGTGGTCATGCGGGCAGGTACCTGGCTGTACGATCCCGTCCCGCACAAACTTATCCCGGTTGCTGCCGGCGATCTGCGGAGACTGGCCATTGGTGAGGGCCAGGAAAATGCCGGAGACAATGCACCCGTTCGTCTCCTCTATGTTGCGGATATTAATAAACTTATCCACACTTCCGGCTACCAGGAACCGGGCCTGCAGGATCCGGAAATCCAGAAATCCTAAGCAGATGATCCTTTTTGGCCAGACAGTCGGACACCCGGTTAAGCGACCCCGGCAATGAGTCGGGGCAGCCAGGTTTGTGTTTCTTATGAAAGAAATTCGTGATTTTTGAGTTAATGAATAAATGAACAAAACACCCACAGCCATGAAAAGACTGACCACCCTGTTAGCCATCCTGCTAATGGCCTTTTCTGTTGCATCAACTGCACAGGAAAAAAGCGGAAAGCCCAAAGAACCGATCAAACCTGCCCTGCTGGTGATCGACATCCAGAAAGCCTTTTTGCCGAGGATGTCGCCCGGCAAAGAGATTGCGATGGAATATATCAACGCACTGATCGACCTCTTCCACAAGCACGGTTACCCGGTTATTCGGGTTTATCACACCAGCGAAGAGTATGGCGTAATACCCGGCACCGAAGGGTTTGAATACCCCGAAACGGTGAATATCCTGCCAGCCGATCCGAAAGTGTTTAAAACCTACCCCGACGGCTTCAACAAGACCGACCTTGACGGGGTTATCAAGGCAACCGGCAGCAACACTCTGTTTCTATGCGGCCTCAGTGCGGTCGGATGCGTGCTCGCCACCTGGAACGGGGCTCAGAACTTCGATTACAGGGCTTTTATGGTGAAGAATGCCATCATCAGCCATAACGCCGATTACACAAAGAATGTGGAGGAGATGTTCGATGCGGTTACCTATGATATGGTTCAGCTGATAGTCGAAAATACAGGGAAATAGGGCGACAGGGAAAAGGTGTGACAAGGTATGAAGCGGGCAGTGAGCTGGTGCGGCCGGGCCTGATAAAATACTGTTGTTCTCGGAGGCAGTAAACCGGAATATGGGTCAGATGACCTTTTTCCACTTACTCCATTTTTTGCCCTTGATTGTCTTTAGCAGGTCATAGATACTTCCTGCCCAGTAGTTCCTGAGGCCGCAGGCCCAACCCTCGGGGACCCCGCTGATCTGGTCGGTAAAGATAAGTTTGCAGCTTTTAATATCGAAAAACACAACATCGAAGATTGCTGTTTTTGTTATCCTGTCAAACTTTTCGATGATCACGGTTACGCCGATCCCTTCGGAGGACTGCGGGATCAGCGGTTTATAACTGTCAATGATCTGCTGCAGTTTTTCATGGCTGAACGGAACACAGTTATAGCTTCCCATAATTTTAATGCTGTCGGCATTGACGAGGGCATTGAGCTTCATCACCGGTTGAACTATGTTGGAGATGATTTTATTGCCCAGGAATTTTTTAAGGTCGTATTTGTCTGGTTCATTCAGCACGACATTATTCCACCCGGTGAAAAGGTTGTCCCTGATCAGTTCCGGCGAGACTCCCGAACCATCCATGGTGGTAACCATGTACCCGTTTGAACAGGTGATCGGGCCACTGAATTCGCCCACCATTTTGGCCTTGGTAAAGTCAAGGCCGAACCAGGCCAGGCCTTGAGCATTGCTGATTTCTGTAAAGGATTGCGCAGACAGGGTGGTTTGGATTGCAAGCAGCAGGATGAAAACCGCGAAGTTTGATGATTTCATAGTGTCAGGTTTTGAGTTTTTTTATGAACATTCCGTTTAACAATATGATATTTATGGTTGTCTTAGAAAAAGATCCGCGATAACAAAGCATGCAAATATTACGGAGGCCATCCCGTTCAAAGTGGCGAAAGCAAGGTCAACCCTCGAAATGTCGTTGGGCTTAACAATCAGGTGCTCATAGCAAAGGAGCATGGAGAAAATGGCGGCTCCAACCCAGTAAAGGAGCCCGAAATGACCGGTCAATCCACCGAGGGTAACCAGGCCGACCGCAACAAGATGAAAGATGGCAGAAAGGACCAGTGCGTTACGCTGTCCCAGTATGACCGGCAACGATTTGAGGTTCTCGGATTTGTCGAAACTGATATCCTGCAATGCATAAAGGATGTCGAATCCGGCAACCCAGAAGATAACCACAAATGAATAAATCAGGGGCAGCAGGTCGAATCGTGCCGTGACGGCAAGGTAAGCCCCGATGGGAGCCAGGGCAAGGCCAAGACCGAGAAAAAGATGTGAGAGATAGGTAAACCGCTTGGTCAGGCTGTATCCTAAAACAACAAGCAGTGCTGCAGGAGAGAGGACCAGGCACAACGGGTTGAGGAAAGAGCTGAAAAGGATGAACAGGAGCGCATTGATGATAACGAAGACCAGTGCTGATCGTGGTTGTATGATTGCACTGGGGATTTCACGCAGGGCCGTACGGGGATTTTTTTTATCAAACTCACGGTCAACATAGCGGTTAAAACCCATGGCGGCATTGCGTGCAAAAAAGACGCAAAGCAGCACGACAAACAGTAAACGAAGATTCAGGTTTTCGCCATGAGCCTTTATGGCAAGGGAAAAACCAATCATGGCAAACGGCAATGAAAATATAGTGTGGTTTATTTTAACAAGGGAGAAATAATTCGCAATTCCTGAAGTTTTCGCCATCGGCATTTTAATTAAATTTGCGGGCAAAGTTAGCAATTTGTAACTATTTCCCCGCCGGATCGTCCAACTTGTTATTCCGGTGATTTAAACTAATTTTGTACTCTTATATATCCATTATGAGCAGGAAGGTTGAAGCTGTCGTTGGGTATCTGAAATTTTGGTTAAAGTCACAATCAAAGTATAGGATTCACTCCCCGTTTGTCTACGATTTCTATCAGAACGTATTGATTAATACCGAAAACTATCCACAGTACCGTGTGATCAACAGGTTGAGGAAAGATCTTGAAAATGTTTCGCGGTTTATCAAAAGGAAGGATATGGGTGCCAGGCGCAAGGATTTCCCGGGCGACCAGCGGTTTGTCAGGGTCAGGGATATCGTCCACCGTGCATCGGTTACGCAGAAAAAGGGGGAACTGTTATTCCGGCTGACCAAACATTATAATCCCTCGGCCATACTGGAGTTAGGTACATCTTTGGGCATCAGTACCATCTATTTCGGGCTTGCGGCACCGGAGTGTCAAATTGTTACGATTGAAGGGTGCATTGATTCAGCAAACGTGGCACAGGAGAATTTCGACAGAACCGGGCTTAAGCATATTCACCTGATCACAGGGTGTTTCGAGGACAGGCTTGAGCTTGCACTAAAGGAGATGCCCGCTCCCGATTTCGTATTCTTTGACGGCAACCATAAGAAGAGGCCGACACTCGACTATTTCGAACAATGCCTGCAACATATTCACCCCGGTACCGTTTTTATTTTCGACGATATTCACTGGTCGGCAGGCATGGAAGAGGCGTGGGACCTTATCAGGAAACACCCGAAGACAGTGGTGACCGTCGACATTTACCAGATGGGTTTTGTGTTTTTTAAGGAGGGGTTGAGCAAAGAGGATTTCACATTGCGCTTTTAAAATAACTATACATGGAAAATGAGGTTATCCGTCTTGACAGCATTGTTAAGAATTACAAAATCGGCACAATTTTAGTCGAGGCATTGAGGGAGGTATCCCTGGTCATCAGGAAAAATGAATTCGTGGCGCTCATGGGGCCATCCGGTTCGGGGAAGTCGACCCTGATGAACATTCTCGGTTGCCTTGATACACCAACAAGCGGAAGCTATTTCCTGAACGGGGAGGATGTAAGCAAGATGGATGACAATGCCCTGGCTGAGATCAGGAACCGGCAGATCGGATTTGTATTCCAGACCTTCAACCTGCTGCCCAGGTCGACCGCACTTGAAAATGTCATGCTGCCATTGATTTATGCAGGCGTAGGCAAGGCAAAACGAATTGAACTGGCTCAAAGAACGCTGGAGGAGGTTAAACTTGGTGACCGAATGGCCCATAAACCTAACGAATTGTCGGGCGGCCAGCGCCAGAGGGTTGCCATTGCCCGTGCACTGGTGAACCACCCTGCCATTATCCTGGCCGATGAACCGACTGGGAACCTTGATTCCAAAACTTCCGTCGAGATTCTCGGGTTGCTCGAAGAGATCCACCGGATGGGCAATACCGTCATCATAGTCACGCACGAAGAGGACATTGCACAGCATGCCCATCGTATCATCAGACTGATGGATGGTAAGATCAACCTCGATGAGTCCAATAAAAATATCAAGACAATTTCCGATTACCATTTCAACAGCGTGGTTTAAGGCATCGTATTCCGGTCGAACCATTCGAAAATCCCATGACTGATGCACAAAGAGGTTAACTACAAGAAATTATTCAAGGATTTCAACAAGCTTAACATCATGATTATCGGTGATGTGATGGTTGATTCGTACCTGTGGGGCAAGGTGGAAAGAATCTCTCCTGAAGCACCCATCCCGATAGTTGCGCTGCGCAAGCGGGAACACAGGATGGGAGGAGCAGCCAACGTTGCCATGAATATCAGGTCGATGGGGGCCAACCCCATTCTCTGTTCCGTGATAGGTACCGACGACAAGGGAGACCTTTTTCTCGATTTGCTTAAGAAGGAGAAAATTGACGATGCTGGAATCGTACGCAGTACGCGCAGGATTACCACCACGAAGTTCAGGATATTCGGAAACGCTTTCCAGATGCTCAGGGTTGACGAGGAGATGGATAACGACCTGGTACAGGGAGATTATTTAACCCTCATCCGTGTCATTGATCATATCATGACCAAGGTGAAGATTGACGGCATCATTTTCCAGGATTATGATAAGGGGGTAATCACCGAAAAACTGATCAGCGAAGTGGTTAAACGCGCCCGTGCTAGTGACATCCCGGTTACCGTTGACCCCAAGAAAAAGAACTTTATGGCCTATCAGCAGGTCACCCTGGTAAAACCAAACCTCAAGGAGCTGAAGGACGGCATGAACCTGACCGAAAACCTGCAGGATGCACAGGAGGTGATTAAGTCGGCTCAGCTACTTTGTGCAAAGTTAAATTGCCAGTATGTGCTGACCACCATGTCGGAAAAGGGGGTTATGATGAGTTCCAGGAATGGCAAGGAGGAAAAGAATATTTTCATCCCTGCGCACATGCGGATGATCTCTGATGTGTCCGGTGCAGGGGATACGGTGATCAGCCTGGCATCGATGTGCCTTGCGCTCAAATGCTCACCCTATGAGATTGCATTCATCTCAAATCTGGCCGGCGGCCTGGTTTGTGAAGAGGTAGGGGTGGTGCCGATCAACAAGGAAAAGCTCCTCAAAGAGGTGCTGACCCTGCTCTAAATTCCAACTCTCTATAGAATTGCTATGACGACAGATGCCGATGTTATTATTGCCGGCGCCGGTCCTGCAGGTTCAATTGCCGCATACGAACTTGCAATGAAAGGTGTATCGGTTCTGATCCTTGAAAAATCACAGTTCCCCCGTTACAAGGTTTGCGGTGCCGGGCTGACCCATAAAATTCTTCGTGAGATTCCGTTTGATGTATCCTCTGTTTTCGAGACCCGGATTCACAACATTATATTTTCAAGCGGGTTCAGGGATGTGTTTACCCGCTCGTCTGATGAACCCTTGATTTATTGCACGATGCGTGATAAATTCGATGCATTCCTGGTGTCAAAAGCTGTTGAGGCAGGGGCGAAGATAAATTACGGGGAAAAGGTCACACAGGTAAAGCAAACGAACGACTTTGCAGAGGTGTTCACACAATCGCGAAGTTACCGGGGGCGGCTGGTGATCGGGGCAGAGGGAGCAACCAGTGCTGTTGCAAGGTCGGCCGGCCTCAGGGACAATATCATGGCCGGCCTGGCCTGGGAAGCCGAAGTAAAGGTTGATCCCCTTACCGTTAAAAGATTTTCTCAAACGCTGTTCCTCGACTGGGGCGCCTTCCCCGGCGGCTATGGCTGGGTTTTTCCAAAGGGTGACCATTTCTCGATCGG
>JBAXFZ010000120.1:0-10317 GCA_037139685.1 Bacteroidota bacterium | reverse complement strand
CCATCCAGTCGTTCCATATCTTTTTGACCACCTCCTCGTCATGACCGTTGTTTTTGCAGCCGTCGAAAAACTTGGGCTTCAGCTCGGTCATCATATGCTCGATCTTTTTGCCCATCGCCTTGCGGAGCGAATCGGCCTGTCCCTTTGTAAAGCCGGCCAGCTCCTGCGACAGGAGCATGACCTGCTCCTGGTAAACCGTAATGCCATAGGTGTCCATGAGGTACTTTTCCATCACGGGGATGTCGTAGGCGATCTTTTCCCTGCCGTGTTTCCGGGCGATGAAACTCGGTATGTAATCCATCGGACCGGGCCGGTAGAGGGCATTCATGGCGATCAGATCTTCAATCTTGTTGGGCTTGAGGTCCCTGAGATACTTCTTCATCCCGTCCGACTCAAACTGGAAGATGCCGGTGGTCCTGCCCTGGCTGAAGAGTTCGTAGGTTTTGGCATCGTCGAAGGGCAGATTGTCCATATCGATGTCGATGCCCCTGGAATTGTTGATGTTCCTTACCGCGTCCTTGATAATGGAGAGGGTTTTCAGCCCCAGGAAGTCCATCTTGAGCATTCCCACCTTTTCAATAAAGGAGCCGTCGAACTGTGTGACAAACAGGTCGGTTTCCTTCGAGATGGTGATGGGGATGTATTCTGTAAGGGCTTCGCGGCTGATGATGATGCCGCAGGCGTGAAGCCCGGTTTGACGTACCGACCCCTCAAGGCTCTCGGCGATCCTCATGGTTTCGGCTATCAGCGGGTTGGGGGATGTACGTGCCGCTTTCAGTTCCGGTACCTCCTCATAAGCTGCTTTCAGCGTAGTTCCCGGCTTCGTGGGGACAAGCTTACAGAGCCGGTTGACCTCATCCAGCGGCAATCGCTGAACACGGCCAACATCGCGGATGGCACCCTTTGCAGCCATGGTGCCGAAAGTGATCACCTGGGCTACCTTTTCGCGGCCATATTTTTCGACGACCCATTTCAGCACGCGGTCGCGGCCATCCTCATCGAAGTCGATGTCGATATCGGGCATCGATATGCGGTCGGGATTGAGGAACCTCTCAAACAGCAGGTCGAACCTCAGCGGGTCAACGTCGGTGATCCTGATGCAATAGGCCACCACCGATCCGGCGGCCGAACCACGGCCGGGGCCAACCGAGACATCCATCGAACGTGCGGCGTTCAGGAAGTCCTGGACAATAAGAAAGTAGCCGGGGTAACCCATTTTTTTGATGACAGCCAGTTCGAAATCGATCCGGTCGGCAATCTCCGGCGTGATCACCGGGTAGCGCTTCTCAGCCCCGATCATGGTAAGATGGCGCAGGTAATCATCCGGGTCGGTGAAGCCATCCGGCAGGGGAAAATCGGGCATGATCGGATCGCGGTTCAGGCTGTAGTGCTCAACCTTATCCAGTACCTCCAGCGTGTTGGAGAGCGCCTCAGGGATATCGGCAAACAGCCGGTTCATCTCCTCCTTCGACTTGAACCACTCCTGGCCTGTATAGCGCATCCGGTCGATATCGTCCATGAACTTGCCGGTGTTGATGCACAGCAAACGGTCGTGAATCTCGGCATCGGATTCGTTAAGGAAATGGACATCATTGGTTGCCAGCAGCTTAACATCCAATTTCCGGGCCAGCTTTACAAGCTCGTCCCCTACCACCATCTGGCGCTTGTAAACATCCCCGTCGCGTGTGGGGTCGGTGGCCGGGTGGCGCATCAGTTCAAGGTAAAAATCATCGCCGAACAGCGCCTTGTATTCGGCAATGACCTGTTCCGCCTTTGCCAGGTTTCCGGCCTGGATGGCCCGCGGGATCTCACCGGCAAGGCAAGCCGAGGAGGCGATCAGCCCTTCGTGGTATTGGGCCAGCAACTCCTTGTCGATCCGCGGTTTGTAGTAATGGCCATCGGTCCATGAAAAGGAGATCAGTTTCAGCAGGTTTTTGTACCCGTTTGCATTTTTTGCCAGGAGGATCAGGTGATCTCCCTTGCGGTCGATCATTTCCGACTTCTCCTTATGGTTTCTCCTGGCCACATATGTCTCGCACCCGAAAATGGGTTTGAAGCCCGGGTGTTTGGCTGCAACTTCAGCAAACTCCTTGATGCCATAAAGGTTCCCATGGTCGGTAATGGCGGCACCCGGCATGCCGAGCGTTACGGCTTTGCCAACCATCTCCTTTATCCGGCAGGCGCCGTCGAGAATAGAATATTGTGTATGTAAGTGTAAATGAATGAAATCAACCATGGTGTCGGAGTAAATGCAGGGAATCTTGTCGGGTTGGTAAAATTATTTCAAAATCCCCAATGAAATCCGGTTGTTGATAAATTATCCGGGGAGGGGGTGAAAATGCAAAATGTAAAATGCAAAATGCAAAATGTAAAATGCAAAAGGCAAAAGGCAAAATTCGAGAGTCAAAATGTCTGATTTATCTGATTGAAAAAAATCGATTTAATGGGGGAAAAGGTTATTGTTCATCGTATCTTTGTGTAACAAAAACATAGTGTCATGTTCAACGCAACGCATTTTCACCCGATGCTGGTTCATTTTCCCATCGCACTGATTACGGTCGGTTTTGTTTTTGACCTGGTTTCGATGTTCAAGAACAGGGATCCCTGCCTGTCGAGAGCGGGTTTCTGGCTAGGGGCAGTTGGAATGGCCGGGGCTGTGGTCGCCTACGGAACGGGCTATTTCCTCACAAATCCCATGGAGGGGGATCCCGGGATAATGCGTGAAAAACACCAATTTTTCGCAACCATTGCCCTGGTTGCCATAATCGTGGCAACCCTGAGCCGCATTACGGCCATGTACCTTGAAAAAAACACACCGGGCGTCAGGTATTCGCTGCTGGGTTTGTTTTTTATCGCCTTTGTTTTTATTGTAATAACAGGATACCTCGGGGGAACGCTGGTGATGGATTATATGATAGGGTTGTAGAGTAAAGACAACCAGTTCACAACGGATGACATTCGTTTTAACACCACGACAATAATTCTCCTCTCAATTTCAAATCACGTTTTCTTCCTCATTGCATTTTTCCGACGGCCTGTTCCTGCTCCCGAAAAGACTGATATAGGCCAGGCTTTGCTCCTGCTCGATTTTTTTTATGGTGTTGATCATTTTGTCGAGCAAAATCCTGTAGTCATCCGGTTCCTGACATTTAATCATCTCTTTCCTGAATTCAGCATAAAAATTATAATACAGGTACCTTCCTTTGTCACGGATGGTCCACAATTCAAACAGTTTAAACTGGATTATTACTGAATAGGCAAAGGATCCGATGGACGGGAGGATAATTAAAAACATCTTCCAGCATCCCGATTCCAGGTAGTTTTTACCCGACAACGACAATAAAATGGTTGTCAGGAAACCTGTCGACAAGGTGACGAATTGCAAAGCATACCAGATGAGCAGGTTCCTGCGTGTAGCCTTTTTATACCAGACGAAATTTCGGGAGATGATTTTATTCCCGGAATACTTTGGATTTTTAAACTCTTCCAGCAGGGTTACTACTTCCATTCTGAGGTCATTTTCTTCCATGGCTGACATTTTTGGTTCTACAATGATCGAATTATTACAAGGGGCGATACCAGTTGACAGAATCGCCTGATTATCTTTTATTTATTAATTGCGAAACCTGTCTTCATTCCACTTCTTAACATTGTCTGCTATATATTTCTGAATGCGCCGGTATTCCGCCTCACTGCGCACAATATGGTCGTGAAACCGCGGCTGCCAGGCAAATCCAATGCCAGGGATCTGGTTGCGGATGGTTTTTGTACAAATGGATTTGAAGGAACCGATCACGGATGAAATATTCTGTTTGCCGGGATTCCTGAACCGTGCCGAACCAATGGTTTCTATACCAGGGTTGGCGGGGTGAATGATTTCGGAATGATGATCGGTTCCGGCGCGGGGATCGGTTCCTGTGCGGGGATCGGTTCCTGTTGTAGAGACAAGGCAATGCCTTGTCTCTACGTATGGTTGGCAACCGTTCAATTGACCGGCCGGTTCGCCTGGTTGGCTAATCATTAATCGCCCGGTTGATGCGTCGTTGCGATCACCTGTTAATGTGGCTGGTAAATCAGCGGATTCTGTTTTTTCAACAATCAATAACCCATGAATATGGTCAGGCATGATGACAAATTCATCCAGTTGAATAAATTCAAAATGACGAGGGATATCACACCAGAATTTTTCTGTAATTTTCCCGGCATCGGATAAAATCATCCTGTGTGCCCTGATTTCACCAAAATGCCGAATCCTGCGTGCGGTGCAAATTGTTACGAAATAGATGGCATTCCAGCCATAATTCCAGTTACAGCATCGGGCTGATTTTATCCGGTACCTGTTGTCAAACAGTTCTGTCATTGTATCATCCGGGATTCCCGTTTCCGGTTTGAATTACTTTGGTACAATTTATTGTCGTTCCTGCCAACGTAAAAAGATTATAAATTTATTAAATGTTTTGCCAATCAGCAAACAGAATTGAACCATCCCCGATATCTGCCGGCTTCGCCTTATCTTGTTGAGGATGAAAGACAAATCTGTCTCCGCAATGAAGAGCAAATAAAAATGATAATATACCTAATTAATCATTCAAATATTTGGTATCTCTTTCAGAATACTATAACTTTCAGGTCTTTAAAATAAAACAGTCCTTCCCGGCACATACCAATTTTAACTTAAATGATTATGAGAACCCTGCTTGTAATTGTTGTCTCTGTAACTATCTGGTTTTTGTTATCATTTCCTGAAACCGTTTCGGGACAGGATGCCGCCAGGTTGTATGAACGCGGGTTAAAGAAGATGGCTAAAAATGATAACGAAGCGGCTATTTCCGATTTCCAGGAGGTATTAAACAAAGCTCCAACCCAATATCCTGATGTTTACCTCTACAAAAGCAAGCTTGAACTCAGGCTGAACAGGTATGAAAGTGTCTATAAGACACTGAAGTACTTCGGAATATACGTGACCGATGATGACGATTTGCGGGGCATGCTGTTTGCCCTTCGCGGCTTTTCCGGGCTTAATCTTGGACAGGTTGAAAATGCAATCAATGATTTTGAGAGCGCCCTGGGCCTTGAATACAAAGATGGCACCGTGTATGCATCCCTTGCAGATGCACAAATGGTTCTAAAAAATAAAATCCACAATAAATCGGTTGTTGAAAATGCCCTGGAAAACTATTCAAAGGCAATTGCCATCTGCAAAGACAGCGTGCAAATGCTTGGCGAATTGTATTATAAACGGGCAAAAGCCAGATATTCGCTTCAATATTTCGGGCAGGCGCTTGCAGACATTAACAAATCAGTTGCAATTTTTTCCAATAATCCGTCAATGAGGGAATTGCGGGCGAAAATTGAAAGTAAACGGGGATTGTACCGGGATGCACTCAGCGATTACAACCAGGTTGTCAATAGTGGCATATACAATGCCGGAACCCTCCTGGAACGGGGAAAATTATTTTTCCGGATTAACCGGTACCAGGCCGGCATGTCAGACTTCAAAACAGTAACCTCGATGGATAAGGGCGACTTCGGTAACCAGGCCCTCTTTTATACGGGAAAAGGTGAACAGGTCATCAGCCATTATTCGGAATTGCTGAAAAAAACTTCAGATAATGATTCCCTGAGAATATATGCCGGCAGTCTGGCCCTTTTTTATGCTTTGAATTACGATGCCGCACTTTCAGGACATTACCTGAAAATGGCTTCAGCACACGGATCTGACCTGAATGAGCTTTTGCTGAATGATGAATACAGCAATGTCAGGTTCAAAAAGGAGTTCACCGATTCTCTCAAAATAATCCCGCCTGCAGTTTCGGATGAATTCCTTAATCAGCTTGCAGAAAAAGAGATGATGGAGAAAAGTCCCGGCAAACTGACTGCAACTGTTAATTTTTCAGAACCCTCGGGCAACGGGCTGCTCGACGGCCATGAAACAGGAAACCTGATCCTGAACATAACCAACAACGGAAACGGGATCATAAAGACAGTAGATATCGGCCTCGCTGAAAACAACAATGTTCCAGGGATTGCATATCAGGTGACAAAAGAACTGGAATTCATTCTGCCGGGAGAAAGCCGTGAAATATCGTTCAGAGTGCATGCTGCAAATGAGATTGGCAAAAGCATCCTTGATTTCACATTTACAATCAATTGTCTCCCATCTTTTGTGACCACTCCCCTGAACATTAAAATTTCAACAACCCCCTTTGTTTCAGTGCAAACCGCACTCCTTTATCCTGATTCTTTAAGGTCGCTCGATCTAAGCGGACGAGGGTTAAAAAAACTTCCCGCCGAGATTGCGGCTTTTAAAAACCTTGAATATTTAAATTTGAACGACAATAAAATACAAAGGATTGACACCATTATCACTGGTTTTAAAAAACTTAAACAGCTGTATATTTCCGGCAATCAGCTTGACAGCCTTCCGGAAAGAACCGGCAGGCTATTGAACCTTGAAATACTGGTAGCCGACAGCAATAAAATAACAATCCTCCCAAAAAGTCTGGCCAACCTGCCGCGACTCAGGGTCTTTTCGCTGCGTTCGAACAATATTAAGGATTTGAGTGAATCGCTGTTCTCCTGCCGCAACCTTGAATACCTGGATTTCTCTTCGAACAGGATCGAAAAGATTCCGGATGCGATCAGCAACCTAGCTAACCTGGTTTCCCTGAATATTCATGACAACCAGGTTTCGGTGATCCCTGCCACCCTTGGCTCTCTTAACAACCTCAGGCTCCTTGACATCTCAGGAATGAAAAAATCACTGACTGAACAACTGCCAGAATTCCTCCTTAATATGAAGCCATTTATTGCTCTTACATATACTGACTGGCATTCCGGAGATCAGAAGACATTTTCCTTTCCTTCGGGAGCAGTTTATGCCGGTTTTCAAAAATGGCGGACAGCCATCCTGGAAAACAATTACAGAGCATGTATCCAGATGGGGGATTACCTGCAGAAGGCAGGTCATTTTGAAATGGCTGATCACATCTGTAACCGGCTGTTATCTGCTAAAAACCTTGAATGCCCGGTTTACATGATGCTGGGCTCGTTTTTTGACGAAAGAGGGCTCAATGCCCTGGCCGACAGTATGTATATGAAAACACTGGCGTTTGGGAACCCCGGGCATGTGCAAAGGATGAAAATGGCAGACGAACTGTTTCAGCATAAACGGTTTGACATTGCAGAGGTACATTACAACCGCGTTGTCCATGACCTGTCGATAACAAATGATACCACGATCTATGAGCTTGCCAAGTTTTTCGAAGGGAGGGCAATGTACCGGTTTGCCATAGAAATGTACCGAAAAATTGTCGACAATCCCCTGTACAGGGGAACGGGAAAATCACTTCTGGCCTCACTTGCCGTCGCCGACCTGTGCCTGCGTCAACCTGAACAGGAAACGAAGCCTGCCTATGAACTCTATCGTGCCATTGCTTACACAACCCCGGCCGACAGTAAAGCCACCCTTATCGTGTCGGAGGCCTGTCGTAAATGCTGGACACTACTCGACAAGGATGTAAAAAACCTGAGCAGGAAGTTTGAACTGAATAAGCAAAAACTGGTCAGGCTTGCAAATCAGCAAGCTGCTGCAGAGAACACAGGTTCATTTGGCAGTTTCCTCTCAAATTTATCATCACAATATGCCCCTGGCATCGGCAGTGCAATTGCAGGCACTGCCACAAAGATCGGCAGCGACATCTATGCCCGGAATCGAAGCAACAACTACGAAAACCTTAACAGGATAAACCAGCAGATCGATCGGGAAATTTCTGACAAAAAACGGGTACAGGGAGAATTGACAGACCGGATCAATACATTGTCGCATGGCCAGGTTGCACAAACCCCCGACCCGTTGCAAAAAACACCGGCTCCGGTGTCGCCTGCAACGACAATTTCCCAGAACACCCGGGTTCCTGAGCCCGTTCCTGATCCAGATATCTCCTGGACCCGGGCCGAGGATCCCTACAAAGTACTGGATGCATATTTTTCAACCCACCCCGACAGAACGGAACTGAACGATTCAACCCCTGAAAGCGCTGTGATGGATTTCTATTCTCCCGTGGGTGAGAACTCAAAACTAAAATATACTACGACGCGTCATTCGGCAATGTCCGGCAACGAATATTCCCATATATTCATTATATCCCCTGAAAAGAAAACCTACAATGACAGGGTGTACCACCGGCACTATTCGGTTTTTAACAAACCCGAAATGCAGAAGCATCAGAATGATAACGAATACTGGTCATATTGTGACAAGTTTGTCGCCAGCAGCCTGATAATAAACAAAAACGGGACCAAGGTCACCACGAATCCGGTTCCGCACTATAAAACAGGAGATTTGACCCGCGACACCTCTGCGACAGAACAATATAGCACAACTTCCAGCCACCTTGTACTGTCAACTGATTCAACAGTTACAACCGGCAACAGGATGTTCAAACATGTACTGGTGATCAAAACGGTTAGCACAACCACCTACAAAGCCCGGGATATGCAGAAATTCAATTTCATCGATATTACCGTCACCCTTTATGCCAAATACATCGGACTCATCTCCTACCGAGCAACAGTTACACCGGTTATTGAATCCGAAGCAGCCGCACACCTTCATTCAACAACCGAAATGGTGCTGACAAATTATGATATCAGAAAATAGCCGATACTTAAAAATTAAGCCTATGCGTCGCATCCCTCTGATGCTGATACTACTCTGCCTTTCCATTTTTTGTCTTGCCCAGGACCCGGCGAAGCAACAGGAAATGAAGGTCAGCAACTACAACCGGGAGATCAGCAACCTGAATTCAAGGGATTTGAATTGTTACCAGGAACTGCTGGTCAAAAAAGGCAAACGTCAGAAACTTGAAAATGAGTTGAACACGGCCCTTGCGGAGATTGCCTATGGTCATTTTTGCAGCAAATGCGGCCGGAGTGCATCACAGATCGAGGCTGAGGAAAACATTTCCTACTCAGCCCACCTTGAGAAAGTGAAGGGAAACGATGAGAAGAAAGTGTGGTCAGGGAACGAAGCAAAGGACCAGGTACGGGCAAAATTCAAACCCCTGATAGCAGATGCGGAGGCGGAAATCGCCCGCCAGGAAAGCGAATGCGGCCATATCCAGGCATCGAGGGACAACACCTACAAGGATCGTGATGAATATATCAGGGACCAGAACCGGCAACGGGCGGATTATATTACTAAGGAAACCAACAATGCGATTGATAACATCAACAACACAAACAACGCCAGGGACCAGAAAATCGAAGATGTCAGCAATTCAGGAGACTACCGGAATATTGACAATGGAGAGGGAATTATCCGCCAGACAAAAAAAACAACACAAGATGAAAACGAAACCAGCATTTATGGAAAGATTAACACCAGTCAGTACGCATCAGGCGGAAGTGATGCAGATCTTCTGACTCTTACCGGCCAGGCGGCCGATTATTTAAATCAGGTAAGAACCGGTGCCGTAGCCGTCATGAACAGTACTGTACAGGGTTTTCAGCAAGGCAAGGATTACATCAGTCAAAATTTCGGAATTGATTTAAAAGCCAAACTGAACGGCTACCTGAAAGATAAACTTTCTGATGCAGTTATCGATCTGCCCGAAATGCAGACAATTAAAAACACGATGAAAACCGCAATGCCCGTGATGGGTGTTATTTCACTGCAAAAAGATGTTTTCCAACCCCTTCAGACTTTCTGGGACAGGAGAGGGAAAATATTGGAAAAATGTTTCCCGCGCAGCGACGGATCCTATGATCCTGAGTTGGAGGAAGAGAACAACCAGCTGGATAGGGACATTCAGAAGGCATTTAACTGAGCAGCATATGACCAGGTTTACTATTTATCTTTTTTTCATCTCCGTGATTGTTCCTTACGCAGATCTTGTCTCTGCCCAGGTTAAACAATCTAATCAGGGCAAATACGATTTTGAATATCTGAATTTCCCAAAAGCTGGTTATCCATTAACAAACTTTGAGATTCTGAATTCAGGGCTTCCCTGCATACCTATGGCCAGCGGTATTTATGCTGCCGGAGTCGGATGGGTGCAAAAACCCAGGGGTGATTTTTTGTTGAATGCGATGGCAAGATCAACGGAAGACAATTCCATTTACCTGATCCACAGTACGAAAGACAGCATGTTTATCGTGAGGCAATTTCCCGGGAAGGATAAAAAGGAAAGCTTGAAAACAACTGATATCCCATACGGATTTTACAACATGGTTGCATTTGGAAAGGATTCATTGTTCCTGTGGGGACTGCAAGATAGTTTATGGAACATTTCATACCTGAGCGGCAGGGCTTTT
>JBAXFZ010000119.1:0-10317 GCA_037139685.1 Bacteroidota bacterium | reverse complement strand
TTTGCCTTCAGCAACAGGGCGAGTTCCCGGGCACCCTTCGTGCTTACGGCCATGGCGGGGATCTTCTGCACGGTATCGGCATAATGAAGGATCCCGGTATGGGGAAAATCGTCAAAGGCAGGTGTGGCCGACCGCACGATAACGCCGATGGCCCCGTACGATGCGGCATAATTCACCCCGGCCACACGGTAGCGGACCACTTCACCGTAGGCGTCGAAGGTGCTGTAGTGTCCGGGATCGGGCGGATGGTTGAAAAAAACGATCTTTCCTTCGATGTTCTTCCGGCCGATCCGTTTCAGTTCCTCAAAATCCGTCACCTCCACCACCTTTGCCTTCAGCCCGGCCTTGCCTGTCCCGACCGACCCGCCTATGGCACAGGCATGAAGCCGGATGGGAGAGGAGGCTTCGCGGCTGACCATAAGTTCTTCGGTACCTCCCCGCTCCCAGTGCCTTACGCTGCACTCCTGCAGCCACACCGTATCCAGCCCCATGGCTTCGAGCGTGGTTTTTGACCATTGTACGGCCTTGGCCGCCTGCGGCGAACCGCACAGCCGGCCCCCTATTTGGGTGCACAGGTACCTGAGGTTATGGTAGATTGTCGTATCGGAGGCCGCCCTGGTGAAGATTTTCCGGATAGCGAGCGAATCTTCCTTCTGGGCAAGGGAGATATTCCCGGAGAGCAGGAATAACAGTGTAATTGGTGCAAGGAATCGGTACATGAATTTTTTCAGTAAAAATAACTCATTTTTCCGCTCGCCCTCCGAAATTGGTTATCCGTGCCGGATCATATGCTCCGCCTGTCAATATGAAGTCAGGAAGTGGTTTGAACCAGGTCTCCGGCTCCCCGTATTCCATCCGCCGGATGAACGTTGCGCTGATCGTGCAACCGGGTTATTCCTGCTGTTCCAGCCCATCGGCGGTGTTGCCGCGAGGTCTCCGAATTTCTGAACATCCATGGACTAAAGGAAATTATAAACAGGACCGCGCCTATAATCCTTGCTTTGTTCATGGAGTTTTTTTTCAAAGTTAAATTACAAATCTGATCTATATTTAATGTCTTCTTCCAGCCGTTATTGATCTTACCTTCCCGACGGGAAATTTCCGACTGATCGAAAATCACCTTTCAATTATTTGTACGCTCTAACGTCACCTGGTAATTCTTTATATTCTACCATATACTCAATTGATGCCATCGGTTTCCTGGTTCTAGCCGCCGGGACCACATCACAGACCGGAAATTTCAAAGTATATCTGAAGAACACTTCGGATGTAACCTATACACTCGGGGCAACATGGACAACGGCCGGTTTTACGCTGGTCGGTGATATTGCCTCCTGGACGGTTCCGATTGCCTCGGGTGCATACATGGTAAATTTTTCTGGAGGAAGCTCTTTCACCTATGCCGGGGGCGGGGTATATGTCGCCTGGGAATTCTCCAATGCAGGAACCACAGGGACAGGCGCTCATGTGGCAAATTGCAATACAAACCTGGTGAACGGGTTGTATGGCAACCGCAGCGCTACCAGTCTTCCAACTTCGCTTTCAGCTTCAGATTTTCGTCCCGCCACCCAGTTTGCAAACAACGCCTTTAACGATGTGTACAGGGTGGCCAATGTCTATGCACAGGAAAAGTGCCCGGTCCCAGTTGGCGTTCCCACCGGCATCAGCGCCAGGGTCGGGAATGCCTCAAATTCAGCCGCGACATTCAATGTTACCCTGACAATTACCGACCAGGCAACATCCGCAGTGAGATACACCAATACCCAGGCTGTGACATCCCTTGCGGCGGGAGGATCGGAAGTGGTGAGTTTCGCCCCCTGGACGGCTGCGATCCTTGAAAATGATCTTTTTACCGTTTCCATTCCTGCCGGTTCCGGGGAAAATTTCACGTTGAACAACACCATGTCCATCCCGGTAAACGTAAACAACAACCTGTTTGGATACTGCTATTCACAGGATCCTGCCACAGGCTATGGATCCACATATACCGGGGCGGGCGGTATTTTTGCCAGCAAATTTCACATGAATGGAACCGGGACCGTTACCGGCGCCAACCTCTTCATATACAACTATGCTGCAAACGCCGGGAATACAGTGAATGCAGTTGTTCTGAACAGGTCAGGAGTGATTACAGGTCAGTCGGCCAGCCTGGTGATCGCGCCCGGGGACCTTGGGACCAATAAAAATTTCACCTTCCCCACCCCGGTATCTATTACGGATGAGGACTTTTATATCGGTCTGGCGCAGCCCTCGGGTGGCGCAGCTCAGTGGTATCCCATGGGATGCATGACGGAAGCCCCTTACCGGGCAAATACTTTTTACTCTTTTGGGATCACCGGCGGTACACCGAGCATCCAGGGTGTTGACTACAAATTCATGATCGAAGCAGTAGTTGCACCGGTAAACCAAGCAGTTCCCACCCTTTCGGAATGGGCCCTGATCATCATGGGGATGCTCCTGTTTGGTACCGGAGTTTTTTATATTGCAAGAAGAAGAAAAACTGCTTAAGGCAGTTGAAAATTTTTCCCGGAAAGAACGGCCATCTGCATGATCTCCTTCAGGTGGCTGTTCTTTTTTGTATGATCAGGGTGTGTTTTATGTAATTGATTTATGTGCGTTTGAATGGATAATCCTGTTAATGCCGGGTGATGGGTACATATACCCTGTGATGGAATGTAGCCAAGTTTTGCTGAATACCAGGACCGCAATCCTTTTCGTACTTTTGAGGCCTGGTTGCACTCCTCCAATGAATAAGGAAAAACTTTCCCGGGTCCTCAAACGGCTTGAATCGAATAATTTCAAATCAGGATCATTTTGATCGGTGAAGAGCCGGGATTGTAACGAACACCTTTAAGCGGAGGCTGTTCCCGTTTGTTTTCACGCCGAATTTCAACATCCCCTCCTTATCGCTCCTGACCTTGATGCTTTTGCTTCCGTCGTTGACGGTATACAGGCAGCCGGCTTTCAAAACCCGGAGGATATAAGAAACTTTGCCGTTAATAACTGTTGAATACTGGGTCCAGTTGTATTCATCGCCATTCCATTTTCCCATTTCAAGTGTGATCTTTTCAGTGGTGAGCGTCCTGATTGAGAATTGATCATCGTTCCCGTTATAAAAAACCACCTCGTTTTTTCGCGGGAAAAATCCAAAGTCGCTGTTTGATCCGATTTTGAACTGTTTGTCGGAAACAGAGTAGTGGCCGGTGGCCAGCCCTATTTTAAGGGTGTCCTGCCTGAAATTGTAAATTAACTCGGTGCCCGACAACTTACCGGGAAGGTGCGGGTTCAGGTAAAGCCTGTTATGCATCGGATTAAGCCCGTAGATGGCCTGGTACAATCCCACCAGGGCAAGGCTGTTCCCCGAAAGGATGTCGTCTCCCAGTCCATCCTGGCGAACCCTGCCGTACCGCTGGAAGGCAAGGCCGTCTTTTTCGTAGCGGCTCAGCACGTTTTCCACATATTTCAGGGCAAGCCCGGGTTTATAACCCGCATAGGCCTCCACTCCTACGCTGCCCCACGACAGGAATATATCCCCGTTTTCATAATTGGGAAAGGGGAATTGCCAGTCGTTCCCCTCTCCCGTTGCATACGGGTAGAGGCATATCGGCCAGAAGAAAAGATTTTCACGGCTGGTCTGTTCTTCAATCTTGTCAAGGATGGCGTTGCGCCTGGTGGTGTCGTCGCAAAGACCGTATGCAACGGCCATCAGGTTTACGGGGACCACGAGGTTATCGCCGTGCGGGACATGTTCCCTGTCGATCCAGTGGATATACCATTTGTTTTTACTGTTCCAGAAGCCGCCCTCCTCCGTTGATTTGTTGAAACTGCTTTTAAGCCCGGCTGCAAAACCGGCATAACGGGTTGCTTTCCCCGGGTCGTTCAATTGCTTTTCCACTTTCGCCCATAAGGTAAGCGCATAATAGAGTTTGGCGTTGACAAATGCATTTTCGTAGGAGGCCCATATGATATCGATCCAGTCGCTGCCCCTTTTCTCCGACTGGGAACCGGTCATCATTTCAACCAGGTGGTTGCCATCGGAATCGCGTTTTAGCATGTAGTCAAGCGCAAGCTCGCAGGTTGCCTTGTGGCCGGAAACCCAGGCAGAATCTCCTGTGATGTCGTATAGCTGAGCAACATTGGCGACAAAATCGGGATTCGAGTCCATCAGGTATCCCCATTGGGCTTCATAAAAGCCTGTCTTCGTCACCGTGCCCGCCATGGCATCCTCGTCGAGGTAGGCCCAGCGCGCGATCACACGCCCGTCGGGCTGAACGGCATTGTCACGGTAAAAATCAAGGCATTGCTTATACCCCTGCGTATAGGCGTCGTCATTGATCCCGATGGCGAACCGGGCGATGTTCTGTTCGTGCAGGCAGATGGGGCCATAGGGTGTATGCCAGCTGTTGCCGCCGAAATGCTTTTCATCGATAACGCCGATCCTTGCGATGGTGTTTAACAGGCTGGTTACCTGTTTCCCGCTGATGCCCGCAAAGCTCCCCCGGTTGTAGGCTTCATTGTAATCCGGCGCCGACAGGGTGATGGTCTCGGTTTGCCTTCCAGCTGAAACAGTAAACGAATCCCACACATCGGTTTTTCCCCTGATGAACCTGCTTCGTTTTTCAGCTTCGTAGCGGCATGTAAGTTCGCTGTCGGAAACAGCAACATTGAAAACCAGGCGGTCATCGGCCGACCGGCTGAATTTCATCGCAACCTTTTTGCCGCCGGCCGAAACAGCAACCTTCAGGGCGTCGCCTGTGGCACTGTTCCAGAAGAGGGAGCTGGCCGAATGCACCCCGTAGGTGCAGAGTTTCTCGTTGAAGAGGTAAAACCAGGCAAGCCCGCCGTACCCCAGGAAAGCTCCGTTCCATGTGTTAATACTGCTGAAGTTGAATGAAGGGAAGGCTGCCTCCTTAACAAGCAACGGTTTTGGAAAAACCCTCTCTGTTTCAAACCTGATATCGCCTGCGGCAATTGAAAAGGTCCATTTTTCAGTGACGGCCTCCTCCCGGTCCCCGTATTTGATATTGCCGATGGATACCCTGTTTTCACTTATAGTAATCGCCGGATCAGATAAGAGTTCCAGTGTGGAAAAGGTCCCTGTTGAAGTTGTGATGGCAGAGAAGATACCTCCCGGCCCTGAAATGACCGGCCTGCCGTTGACGGTTAAACCCGTAACTGCGCATTTCCGGTTATAGTCAACGGTGATCATTATTTTGGCGTTACCGAAGGTGATGACCTTATCCGGCTGACTGTTTTTAATAACGATACCGCCGGCCTGGCAAAGAAGGTCTGAAACCAGGAACAGGAACATCAACCCGAAGTGACTGTATTTTACATTCATTGTATAAGGGAATTGACTGCGGCCCGGCCGGAAAACGGTGTTAAATCCCTGTTACATCCGCAGGCCCGATTGTTTGTCAAATGTAGTAAAGTATCCCAGGCGGAATGAATATTGGCATCCTTCCTCTTTCCTCAGATTTTTGTTATTTATTTCAGGAATCGTTAGTAATTTGCAATGCACATTGTGCAAACAATGAAAACCGCTAAAACACCCAACATGCCGAAACTGTTGAAAAGCTTATACGCGCAGGTCATCATCGCGATCCTGATCGGGATCCTGATCGGTTTCTTTTACCCCGATTTTGCAACTAAATTGAAGCCGCTTGGCGACGGGTTTATCAGGCTGGTAAAGATGATGATCGCCCCGGTGATCTTTTGCACGGTGGTTAGCGGCATTGCCGGCATGCAGGATATAAAAAAGGTGGGCAGGGTAGGGATCAAGGCACTTGTCTATTTTGAGGTGGTAACGACTGTAGCGCTGATCATCGGCCTGGCGGTCATCAATATCCTGAAACCGGGAAGCGGCATGAATGTAAATCCCGCCACCCTGGATGCAAAGGCGGTAGCCTCCTATGTGACGCAGGGGAAGTCGGCCGGTGCGGTTGATTTCCTGTTGCACATCATCCCGGAGAATATCATAAATGCCCTTTCGAACGGGGATTTGCTGCAGATACTCTTCTTTTCCGTTCTCTTCGGCATCGCCCTTACAAAAATCGGGGAAAAGGCCAGGCCTGTCATGAACGGGATCAAATCGGTGCAGGCCGGCCTGTTCGCGGTGATCAATATAATCATGAGGGTGGCGCCGGTAGGGGCATTTGGCGCTATGGCATTCACCATCGGGAAATATGGTGTCGGCTCCCTGGCTTCACTCGGGCAGCTTATGCTGTCATTTTATATTACCTGTGTCCTGTTTATTATTATAGTTTTAGGGGGAATTTTACGATTTTTCGGATTTAATATTTTCCGGCTGCTCGGTTTTATTAAGGAGGAGATCCTGATAGTCCTGGGCACCTCATCGTCGGAGGCGGCCCTGCCGAGCCTGATGGCGAAGCTGCAAAAGGGAGGCTGTTCAGAATCGGTGGTCGGGCTGGTTGTCCCCACAGGGTATTCATTCAACCTCGACGGTACCTCTATCTACCTTACCATGGCCACGGTTTTCCTGGCCCAGGCCACCAATACCTACCTCCCGCTTTCAAACCAGGTGACGCTGCTCCTGGTGCTTTTGCTTGTATCAAAAGGGGCGGCAGGAGTGACAGGAAGCGGGTTTATAACCCTGGCCGCCCTTCTGCCGGTCGTAGGCGATATCCCTGTTGCCTCCCTGGCGCTGATTCTCGGCATCGACCGCTTTATGAGCGAGGCGCGCGCGATCACGAACCTGATAGGGAACAGTGTTGCAACCCTGGTCATTGCAAAATGGGAGAAGGAGATTGACCTTGAAGTTGCAATGGAGTGTCTATGAAGCAGCTGTGGAGCAGCCGGTGGCCGGGTACAATATATCAGGCCGAAGGTTTACTGGCTGGCTGGGTTTTCTCCTTTTTAACGGTGTGATAACTTTTACCCAGGAAAAGCATCCTTGTAATCCCCGACATGGAAAGAAGGTAGTCGGCAAGTATAGGCAGGAACAGCCCTGCAATCAACGAGAAAGTAAATACTACCGGTATCGACTGGATACCGAATTTCTGGACGATGATCCGTCCGCCCGCTGTTCCGAATGCATGAAAAAGGTAGATGGAATAGGCAAAACTCCCGAACCAGATCAGCCAGCCTACCTTCGAAGGCAGCCGCAGCAACAGGATCGTGCCCGTGAGCCCGAGCAGCAACCCCACCCCGCTGTCCTTGACCAGTGAATATTCAATGATTTTATACCACGACAGCTGCTGGATGACCACCGAAAGGACCAGGATTACCAGTACTGAGTAAAAGAATACCCGGTTCTGAAAAAGAGGTTTAAACCGGTTCAGTCCGACACCGAGTATAAAACATGGCAGGAGATAAACGGCCCCTTTATAACTTAAATAGTTGGGCCACGCTTCCGGTATGACAATATCCCTCAATACCAGGACTGCCGTGGTGACAAGAAAAATCGCCAGCCAGCTGGTGAAGGTCTCCATTTTATGGTAGGCATCTATGACGGCAACAACCAGGAAGACAAGGAACAGGGAATAAAGATACCAGAACAGGGTGTAGGGGAAAAATATAAGTCTCCAGATATCGGCCAGGTTCCCTTTCCTGTTGGTTCCCGGAGTCAGGTATTGCAGTAAAAAGTAACAGGCGCCCACAACGAACATCGGAAGGAGCACCCGGATGAATTTTTTACCGATAAAATCCCCGATTTTCTCATAGGTTACCGGTTTCAGCGTATAAACCCATCCTGCAATGACCGTGAACAGCGGCATTTGAAGAAATTCGGCGAATGTGTAATAGAAATGGCGCAGGAAGGAGTCCTCCGAAACCTTCATCCCGCCGTCCGATCCGGAGCCGATCACATGGCCGATCACCACCAGGATGATTACGGCTCCCCTGAGTGTTTCAACAGTCAGGTCCTTCTCTTTTTTAATGGTCATCACACAGTGTTTTAAAAATGAGGCTGCAATTCATCATTGCACCGGTTTCCTTTTTGACGGGAGATCCGGCTTCCGGGTCCCGATACCGGGTTTGCCACCTGGATGCCGGAGGATTTGATAACAATATTAATCATTTTTTTCATTTCTGAAAGTGGTTCCTTTCAGATCAGTCCAAAGTTGGGGATTACCTAATTTCCGCCTTTATATCATAGATTTTATAGGTGTTATATGATTTGGCAGGCTGGCTTGATTGAATGAGCATTATTCCAGCAATAAAAGAAAGTATTCTTTTCATAACAAACAAGGTTGGTTTAATAATAATTTGAATTTATATATCTTACACTTGTGTTGTTGGGCCTTATATTTTTTTGTCAAGAACAATGATCATTCTGCAGTAATTGCCATGTTTTACTCAAATTACACCATGCTATTTTGTCCAACCACCTTCATGGTAAAGTTGCTGGATTTCTGATTCAGTTAATGTTCGGTTGAAAATTCTTATATCGTCGATGAGACCCTTGAAAAATCTATCAGATGAGGCACCCCAATTAGTTGTTCCAATAAAAAGACTGGATACATTATCCACCGTCATTCCCAGGATTCCATTATTCAGGTCTGTTTCTAAAATGTTGTCGACATAAATTTTAGCATCGGTATTTCCTCTGCTTACAGCAAGAACCAGCATATGCCATTGATTATCATTAATTGAGCTGGTCCCGATTAAACCATTATCACCGCCCAAAGTACCCGTTGAGGTGTGCATTTCGGCTGCTCCTTTATTATATATAACACCTAATCCATAGCCAATTGGGGGCAAAGGGCTATCGCATCTTTTATAAAAAATCGGAACAAAATAGGATGTCGGAACATTCTGACTTGAAAACTTTATCCATGTGATGAATGTAAAATCTGTCGAGGCATTAAAATTAAGTTTAGCTGAATTTTGAACTTCAATATAATTATTAAGACCGTTGAAGCTATATGCTTTATCAGATTGATTAAATCTGTCAGGTGATAAAATGGGCCCATGGACTGTCCCATTATTTGCATTGCCACTTGCATCATTTGCATTGCCACTAAATGGGAAATATAAAACTAATCCCTGGGCCGGCAGTGAATTGGCAATTGTAGTAAAACGCCAAATCGGACCTGATGATGCTGAACCTTTTGAATCTTTGGCGTTGATCCGCCAATAATAAGTCTTATTAGAATCTAACCCTGTAATCGCATAAGAGGATGTAGTTAGATTCCCGGCAATGAGCGTGTTCGGTGGGTTAACATACGACAGATACAATTCATATGTTATAACATCCCCTTCAGGGTCGCTGCTTACCCAGTTCAGTATTGGTGATCGTGAAATGTTTACTGCACCATCAGCAGGAGTGGGATTACTGGGCGTCGTTGGAGCGCTGTTGGTAGGGGTTGTTGGGTTATCACTGTTTTTTTTGCAGGTGAAACCAACAAAGCATAAAATGATAATAAAAATAATTTTTGCAATTTTTTTCATAGGTATTCCTCCCGAAATTAATCAAAGGGGTCGTTTGCTTTTCCACCCAAAAACCCGACCCCGTTGGTTGTTAAGTGGTTGCTGTAAAATAACGGGTACAATATGTTTTTCACAGTATTTAAACTTATGCATGGCAGACACCAACATATCCTGATTTTCCTTTTTTTACGTTTTCCTTCTTTTCACCCTAATGCAGAGAGGCCAGATGATACTTTATGATTATGAATTGCTTGTGATGTCATGTGACAGGGCTCAACCTACAGGAAAAAATAAATTTGTCAAGACAGGTCTTGATTCTTTTCCGCTTATAATTAATGAACTGCAAACTGACTCCTATTCATTTATAAGGAGGTCAATATCTTTTTCCAGAATTCCAAATTCTTTGGCAATCATTTTGATAAACAGATATTCAGATGGCTGAATTTTATGATCAGATTTAGAAAGCTTGATTAATTTAACGAGTAGGTCAATTGCTTCTTCGGGTTTTTCTTTAAAAGATAAATATTCAATGGCCATATCATTGGTTGGTCCGGGATTTTCCAACGATTTTCCTTTACGAGAAAAACCGTGTATGCTATCAAAACATCTTATTTCTAAAGGATCTACTTTATTATCGATATTAATTAATTTAATCATTGCATTATCCTTCTGTATATTTAAATCCAATTTATCTTTTTGATTATCATTTGTTTGAACTTTTTCATGCGTGGATATTTCTTCATCAACAATAGGGTTTGATCCACCTCCCCGGTTATTAATCACATCCTTATCCCTGATTATTTGATTTTTTAGGCCGTTCATTACCCTGTGAAATCTTTCCATTTGGTCATCATATTTACCCCGGGCAGATTTTTCTGACAAATCATCATAATATCGTGATAATCCTTTACCATAATTATCTGTTAG
>JBAXFZ010000118.1:0-10350 GCA_037139685.1 Bacteroidota bacterium | reverse complement strand
GATATCGCCGCTGTTTTCACGGGTGGCCGTGCCTTCCGAATAGACTGCATTTGCCGGCCTGCCGGCCGCATCGGAGGTGATGTTGTTTTGATCGATGATATTTCCGTCATTCCCGTTGCCCGTGGCGGCAGTTGAGAAAAAGATAATCCCTCCGGAACTACTCGTCTCTGAACCCTTTATGGTACAATACTTTATGGTGTTGTTAACCGCCGAGTTCAGAAACCGGATGGTCGACGAAGTACCCGTATTGACATTGGTCAGGAGGAGATCTTTTGCAGCTCCGGCCTGGTTAACCCGTCCGTCGACGGTGACATTCCCGGCCCCGTTAAAATCAAGAAGCGGGGCTGTAAAATCACCCGTTACGGAAATGCCGGATACTGTAGGATAGATGATGACCGAGCTGTAGCTGGAAGTACCGCCTGCCCCGGTGTACCCGCTCTGATACAATACACAGGAGGCGTTTTCCGAGAGGTTTGTCTTCATCCTGACCTCAAGAGCCCCGGTGAGGGTTCCATTGTTGATCTGATCGAAAACATCCTTTAACCGCAGGTATGACGAAAGCAGAACACCCGAATTGTAAACATCAATATTCAGGTTCAGTGTTGCTTCAAATGCACCCATGGTCGGGGTGTTTGCCCTTGTAACCGATAAATAGTCTGCCGGCACTGCACTGATGGATATGCCCGCCAGCTTGTCGCAAGTCGGTTTATAATCCGCAGCAGTGGTTCCTGCCTGGTTCACAAACAGGGGGTTAAGTGCCAGACTGTGGGAGTCCTGCCCGGTCGCGGCACTGAATTGCGCCAGTGTTGTTTTGTCAGAGCCGGCAAACCCGATCACGCCGTTTGTACCACCGGCGTAATAATCGTTGTAGTCTATTGTCAGACTGCCGATCCCCGCAAGGTAAATCGCGTAATTTTTCCCTGTTGTACCGCCCGAACGTGAATTGTCCAGTATATTATCCCTGTAATTCCTTGTTGAGGAACTGGCTGCATTGTACAGGGCAGCGGTCGTTGAATTATTTCCCGGGGAGATGGTTCCGGCTATATTGACAGTGTTGAACCATATATTGTTATTGTTTGTCGAACCGCTGTTGTCCCAGATGCCATTCACGGAAAAGCCTCCTGTGATGCCGTTCCCCAGGCTGATTACATTATTCGCACAGGTTGTCAGCCCGTCAAATAATACGATCCCATCCATCGCAGAGCCGGGATCGGATGAGGAGAGGAAGAGGTCGCGGATAAAGTTCCCTGAAACAGTGTTCGTGCCTGAGGCCGGCCCCTGGTAAAATATGCCGTTAACCCTTACAAGGCGGTTAGGGTGAACATTCGAAATGTTATAAACTGTATTCCCGTTCACTGCCTGCGTTGTTCCTGCGGAAGCGCTTTTTTGGGAAATCCCGATAGTGGAGGCGGATCCGGCAGAGCCCCACAGGCCATTGCCTGTTGAAATGTTTCCAACAGTGTTGTTTTGAATGGTGTTTGAGCCCCCGGTAGTTTGAATCCCCGTGGTGGGTGAGGCTCCCGTAAAGGAGGACTGTGCGTTTTTCAGGTTGACGACTGTATTGCCCGATATTGTATTGTTGCCTGTCCCGTCGCAGTTAATCCCGGTTAAAATCTGCAAATTCCCTGTGCTGGCCGAACTGGCCTGGAAACTGTTGGCTGTGGTTACGCTGCCGATGGTGTTATTGATGATGCTGATGTTCCCTGCAACGGCGGTTTTATTTATCCCGTAAAGGTTATTCCCTTTACTGCCATCTGTGGTTGCTGCTGTGACTGACCCGATGATATTGTTCTGACAGGCAATTGTGCCGGTGCTTGCGATGTTGATTCCATAAACAACCGTGGTGACATCCCCGGCTGTAATCGTAACAGAACCGGTGCCGGTTGCAGCCCCGATAATGTTGCCGGCGGATGTGCCGATGTTGACCGTTCCCGCAGCGATGTGAATCCCTGTCCATGTGGAGGCATTGGAGTTGCTCCAGTTGAAATTCTGGATCGTATTGTTCTGAATGCTGCTTGACGCCCCTGTCCCGGCATTCAGGTATATTGCATAAAAAATGTTGTTGTTTGCGTTGCTCTTCGTCCATGCGGTACCACCGCATAAGGGTGAACTTCCCCCGATAAAATTACCAGATATGGTAAAGTTGTCGCCTGCAGCATTGTTGATCCTGATTATATCGTATTCAACCCATGCAGTTGGCACAAAGGATGTAGTTTCATAAAAACTGTTTCCTGAAATTGTAAAAGCGGTGGTGTTGGAGTTAAGAAAAATACCGTTTGAAGCCGTTCCGTTTCTGAGAAAATTATAAATATTGTTGTTACTCAATATATTTCCGCTGTTTTCATGAGATGCAGAACCTTCGGAGTAAACTGCATTCACCGGCCGGCCCGCTGCATCCCCCGTAATGTTGTTCTGGTCAATTGTGTTGCCGTCATTTCCGTTGCCCGTGACTGCCGTCGAGAAATAGATGATCCCGCCGGCGGTGCTCGTTTCTGAACCTTTGATGTTGCAGAACTTAACGGTGTTGTTTGCAGAGGAGTTGATAAAACGGAGAGTCGAGGCTGAGGACCCGGTGCTGGTATTGGTAAGGACAAGATCCCTGGCTGCCCCTGTCCCATTAACCCGGCCATCGATGATAACATTGCTGGCACCATTGAAATCGAGGAGCGGTCCGCCAGGGTTTCCCGATATAGTCCTGCCTGTTCCTGTCGGATAGATATTCAGGGCGGTATAATTTGCACCTCCGTTCCCGCTGGCATTGAGCACGGCGGTAGCTGTTTCAGCAGTGCTGCCCGTAATTTGCAGGATGATTGACCCGGTTAACGAACCGGAATTGATTGCATCAAATGCAAGTTTCAGGGTGGCGTAGTTTGCTCCTGAACCCCCGACAGTCCTGGTTGTTTGTCCATTTGCACTATGCCCGAGAAGTATGACGATGAACGCCAGTGTGAACAGCAAAGTGAATTTCAGGCTCTCCGGCGTTTTCATTTTCCCGTTATATAGCGAAAATGACAATTTCAGGTAATCTCAAGAAACCACCCCTTTGATGTCGTTTTCTATACAAAAATACGAAATGAAGGGATGATAACCTATTTTTTCGCATCCATAGTGTTTATGTGTAAGATTACCAGGGATATATAGAGTCGGTACAAGGTGAAGTGACATCCTGCCGGCGGAAAAGTTTTTGGATCAAGAGGAATTTCCAGGGGAATGGAATTTCGGATTTCGGATATCAGTTTCAGATATCAGATTTCAGATTACACATTTCACATTCAATGCGTTAACCCTTCACTTTTAAGCCACAACCCTGGTTAACCATAAAAAAGCAGGGACACAATGAAAACTCAGGACAAACCAAAATTTAACTGATTTACTTTAATGCAGGCGGGTGTTTTGAATCGATACCATTCCCTGTTTCAATCCAAAAATGAGAACCGCTTCAGGAAATCAGATAAATCCCCCGAATCATATTCATTCCCCATTTTTCCAAGAAGACCAATATATTCACTTTTAAATATTTGCGTGTTGTGATGTTTCTCCTGGTTCAGTATATATTGGATGACATGATCACGGTGATACCTGCTGTGAGAAAATTTCCCATACCCGGTTTGCTGGTGAAATTTCCGTGGAGACAGATGATGTGAATTAATAAATACTGAAGAGTCTGATTTCAGATCCCAAAAATATACTTGAATAGCGGCTGTTTGAAACCGGGAAGGATCATAGATTATCTGTGCCTGACTGCATTGGAGAGCCCTATTTCAGCAAACGGATCAGGATTGCTTCAACTCCCAGGAAAACAAGGGCCAGGATGATAAACAACTTCCACAACGGCGTTCCCTGCCTGATCTGCTTAATTTCGCTGACAATCGAACTCTTTTTGCCCTTTATGATGTGGATATCCCTGGACGACAACCGTTTGACCTGGTCTTCAAGTTCCGATGCTGTAAAACAGTCAAGATCCGATTCTTTCCTGTTGTAATTAAAGGAGAGGCCGGTGATTTGTCTCGTCCCTGCGTTGACTGCGTAAAACCCTGCATCTTTTACCTGGTCGTGAAGGATTAGCGTAAGGTTTGTCCCTGAACGCCTGGTTTCGGGGATGAATTCAAAAGAGGAGCTGATCCTGCTGATTTTGAGGAAATTTGTTTCGTTCAGCGAATCATCGGGAATGGCTACTGACTGGCTTTCGCCAATGATGTATGCAAGAGGATGGACAGGGTTGCTCAGAAGGGCGATCTTATAAAGAGTGGGAACGAAAATCATATGGTTCGGGAATCGCGACCATTCTTCATCGAGGGGGCTTGCAAACAGGTACACCTTTCCCTTTCCGGCCGGCACTGAAACCAGGAATGGCTGGTTGTTTTGCAGTTTCAGCAATATCTCCGCGCCGCTGCGCACATCCATTGAAATTTGATAATGCCTGTAAACCCAGGGCAGGTCGATATTGTCAGGCAGTACTACCTTGCCGGAGCCGTTTTTTTCAAAAACCCCGTTGTATATTTCGCTTTCGGTATTGATCACCGCAATTCGCTGCCTGACTGTATCCATGGGTGAATATCCCCTGAGGCTGAACAGGGAGAGCATTGCGTTATAGGAATCGATGTTTCCCTTTGCAGGCGGGAAAACAGCGAGATTCCCGCCGTTTTTCACAAAACGGTTCAATTCCTGGGCAAGTCCCGAAGAAACCTCCTCCGGGCTGTTCAGGATTACCAGTGAGTTTGTGAAGATATTGCCGTAGTCGAGCTGTTTTACCGGACTTTTTGTATATCTCACAGTTGAATCACCCGTAAATAGTGCATCCAGAAAGTTGTTGCTCTCCTTTTCATTGATGCAGAGCATCGGGACTGAGGGTAAAACGGAATAGGAGAAAAAATATTTATCGTCATATACGATCGGGTAGTCAGCAATCTCCACCTGCCCGTACTGGATGCCGGAACTGTTTTCGGTATAGGAAAGAACCACATCGGTGGTCGAATTCGGACCCGCTGCAAAACTCGATACAGCCTTCTGCACCGAGTTAATCGTAAGTTTGACAGGCACCTTGTCGGGGGATTCGCCTGAGGCATTGCGGATCCGGACCATCAGCCGCACGGGTTGCCCGGGCTGGTGAACAGGTGAAAGGAAATAGACTGTGTCGATAAACAGGTTGTCTCTTTTACCGGCCGTTAATGGTACCAGGAACCAGCTCATGGAGGAATCGGGTTTGGCTGAACCGATTGAAGCTGTCGATTTCTGAAAGTCAGAAAGGAGGTAAGCGTCAAAGTTCATCTTCTGTGTTTCAGAAAGCAGGTCGGACTGACGCCTGACAACTTCGGATATGGGCCTGGCGGCAGCTGAAACCTGGACCTCCTCCACAAGCTTTACGAACTCTTCACGGCTGACGAAGCGCTGGTGACGCCCTTCAAAATCGTTGGTCACCAGGTTGAAGAGGTCGGAGGGGGTATAGGCCGAAGCAATTTCAAGCGCCCTGGCTTTCGCCACTTCAAATAACCTGCCCTCGGTTGATGCAGCCTCCATTGAAAAGGAGTTGTCGATGTAGACGGTGACAGCCCGCTGCCCGGTAATCCGCTTTTGCTGGCGGATTGCCGGGATATAGGGCTGGGCAAAGGCAAACACCAGCGCTGTTATTGCAAGCAGCCTGGCTGCCAGGATCAGCAATTGCCTGAGCTGTGATTGTTTTTTAGTCTCCTGCTGGATCTCCCTGAGAAACCTCACATTGGTGAAATAGACCTTTTTGAATTTGCGGAAATTGAAAAGGTGGATGAGGACCGGGATGGCCAGTGTCCCTAGGGCAATCAGGAATAATGGGTTGACAAATTGCATGTCCAAAGGTAAAAAAAATCCCGGCTGGTAGGCCGGGATTTTTTTGTGGGATCGTTTTGTATTCTGATCAGGAGGTTTAGATCACACCCTGGTCAAGCATGGCGTTGGCAACCTTCAGGAAGCCGGCAACATTGGCCCCCTTCACGTAATTGACATATCCGTCCTTGCCTCTGCCGTATTTGCAGCAGGCTTCGTGTATGCTGCACATGATCTGGTGCAGGCGTTCGTCAACCTCTTTCATCGGCCAGCTGAGTTTCATTGCATTCTGGGCCATTTCAAGACCTGATGTGGCGACACCGCCTGCATTTACCGCTTTGCCGGGGGCAAAAAGGATCTTGTTTTCGAGGAACTGTTCAATGGCTTCAGGAGTACTGGGCATATTGGCTCCTTCGGCAACGCACATTACGCCGTTTTTGATGAGGTTAAGAGCATCTTCCTTGCCGAGTTCATTCTGGGTTGCGCAGGGAAGCGCGATGTCGCATTTGACCTCCCATGGGCGTTTGCCCTGGTGGAACTGCGCGTTCGGGAATTCGTACGAATAGGGTTTTACGATATCCTGGTTGGAGGCTCTCAGTTCGAGCAGGTATTCGATTTTTTCGCCGGAGATGCCATCCGGATCGTAGATATAACCATCGGGACCTGAAATCGTAACAACTTTGGCACCCAGTTCGGTTGCTTTGATTGTAGCACCCCAGGCCACGTTGCCGAAACCGGAGATGGCAACGACTTTGCCTTTGAATGTTTCGCCTTTGGTTGCAAGCATCTCCTTGGCAAAATAGACTGCGCCGAAACCGGTGGCTTCCGGGCGGATGAGGCTTCCGCCCCAGTTCAGACCTTTCCCGGTGAGAACTCCTGTGTTTTCACGGGCAAGCTTCCTGTACATCCCGTAAAGGAACCCGATCTCACGTCCGCCAACACCGATATCCCCTGCAGGAACATCCGTTTCGGGTCCGATCACTTTCCACAATTCCAGCATGAACGACTGGCAGAAACGCATGATTTCGGCATTTGATTTGCCTTTGGGATCAAAATCAGAACCTCCCTTTGCACCGCCCATAGGCAGGGTCGTGAGGCTGTTCTTGAAGATCTGTTCAAAACCTAAAAATTTCAGAATGCTGAGGTTTACGCTCGGGTGGAAACGCAGTCCACCCTTGTAAGGACCGATCGCATTGTTAAACTGAACCCGGTAGCCAAGGTTCACCTGGACTTTTCCGCTGTCATCAACCCAGCATACCTTGAATGTTAATATACGATCCGGCTCTACGAGTCTGTCAATGATGTTGGCCGATTCGAAATGAGGATTTTCGTTGTATACCTCTTCGATTGATTCCAGAACTTCCCTTACAGCCTGGAGGTACTCATTTTCGCCCGGATGCTTTTTCTCCAGGTCGTTCATGATTTTCTCTAAATTCATTTTGATTCAGTTTTAGTGATTATTGACCAGTATTTGTAATGCAGTTAACTTGCTGGTTTTGTGAATAAAATAACAAGTGCAAAATTACAGAGTTTAACCATATTCACCAAACAAAACCCCATAATTATTTTATTCTGCTATCTTTTGATCTTCTCCAGCAACTGCCCGTGGTCAAATTTGTTGATAACATCAACCGTCCCGTCGGGCTTGTAAAAAACCTCCTCGCCATGCTTCTGGTTTTTCAGGTAATGGGTTACCTGTTTGGCTATGCCGTTTTCATAAAAGCCTTTCTGCACACCGTTGCCAAGCGTAAACAACCCTTCTCCCACCACCATGCCGTCGGCATCATAATAGAGCCATGGGCCGTCGAGTTTTCCCCTGACATAATTCCCGTCAACTTTCATAAACTTGTTCGGGTAGTATTCAATATAACGGCCATGAAGGGTATCATTTACAAAGGTTGACTGGGATAATAATTTGCCGAATTTGTCGAACGTTCGTACAAGGCCGTTTAAATGGCCCTGGCTGAAATTCTGTTCCAGCTGAATTAATCCCGATGGGTAAAAACTGCTGAGGGTCCCGTCCAGGAGATTGTTCTTATAGGAACAGGTAGTCTGGACATTCCCGTTTTCGTACCAGTAGCAGGCAGCTCCCTCGTACATTTTTCCCCTGAGGGTGATCTCGCTTTTTTTATTCCCGTTCGGCCAGTATTCTGTTTTCACCCTGGTACAGGAGGCAACTGCCAGGAAAAGAATGGCAAGCAGGAGTAGTTTTGTTTTCATCATCCGGGTTGGTTAAATATATCGATGGTTCCTTCGATGCCGTTGATCATCATCTGGACAGCAATAACAGCCAGAATCAGCCCCATGATGCGGGAAACCACCTTGAGCATGCCCGGGTTGATTTTGGAAGCGATAAAACGGGATGAGACAAAGAGCAGGTAGGTGATAAAACACATGATCCCGAAGATTACCACAACCATCACCACATTCTTAATGGATTTTTCAGCCCCGACAAAGTTCATGGCGGTCGAAATTGTGCCTGGTCCCGCCAGCAGCGGGATGCCAAGCGGGGTTATCGCCATGTCGTGCGCTACCTGCTTCATCTGCTCCTTTTCCTCATTTGACTGGGCGTGCAACGCGTTTTCCTTGGCATTAAGCATCTGGAAGCCGATGATAAAGACGATGATCCCGCCTGCAATCTGGAACGCCGGCACGGTAATGCCAAAGGCCCGGAAGATCAGGTGTCCGAAGAAGCTGAAGATAGCGATGATGATGAATGCTGTGGTGGTGGCTCGCAGCGCCACCCGGTTCTGGGTCTTTTTGTCGAAATCCTGCACCATGCCGATGAAGATCGGGAGGTTTCCCACAGGGTTCAGCATGGCAAAAAAGCCCATGAATACGGTAATGCCATGCAGGTATAGATCGTGTATCCTCATTTTTTGGTTTTTAATTGATTTTTGGCCGTAAAAAAAGCGGCATGACTGGTAAATTCATCGGCCAGCGGGCCGGATAACGGGTTTGACTTTTCCATCCTCTCGGGATGCCACTGTACGCCAAGTAAAAACGATTTGCCGGAGGGCTGCTTCCATTCAATGCCCTCAACCACCTGGTCGCCGGCAAAGGCGTTGGCAGTCAGTACGGGTGCCAGCCGGCCAACAGCCTGGTGGTGATTCGAGGTGACCATGGCTGAGTCACAATGGCTAATAGTTGACAGCAGGGTTTTACCCTGGATGATGACTGGGTGAAAGCAATGCAGGTAATCTTCGCTCTGGTGGATGACCTTTGTGCCGATATCTTTCGGGATATCGATAATCAGGGTTCCCTTTAAAAACACGTTGAGGATCTGGTTGCCCCTGCAAACGGCAAACAGGGGCATCTTCATTTCAAGCGCCTTGGCAATCAGGGCCATTTCGAGACTATCGCGGTGCCGGTTCATTTCGGTGCATCTTGCCGTATCGTATGCCATGCCGTACCACCCCGGGTAAACATCTTCACCGCCTGTAAGCAGCAGGGCCCCGCAGCGGGATAGCTCCTTTACAGCCGAATCGATAGGCAATGCATAGAGATTGACCGGGACAACTGCCGGGTTCGAGCGTTTCAACCAGTTCTCGTAATTTGGGGAGCTCTTTGAAACAGCTATCCTGGGAACAACAGGTTGTGAAAAAACCTGGCACGACATTGTCAACCATAACCATGGAAGCAGGAAACCGGCGAACAGCGATCGTCTCAGCATTGGAAACAGGGATTGAGGCATTGGTTTAACTTGGCAGATGCAAAAATATATTAAAAAGGTGATGCTGCTGCTACCGGTGGCTGAAAAATTGATGAAAGGGCGCGGTCAGTGCGAGATACGCGTCTGAAAAACCACCCGGCATTGTCCTCACGGTCATCGAATCCTCACAGGTACAGTTGCATCCATGGTTGCTGAACTCCATAAGGATTCGCAGGGGAGGGGAGCCCGGCTTTTGGCTGACTTTCATCCTGCGTTGCAGGATTAATCCTCCTGTATCGCAAAGCTCAATGAATGCATCAGCTGCACCTGCAGGCAGGATCAGGGCAAAAAGACCGCCCGGGGAGAGGAGTTGCCTGACGCAGCGAACCAATTCTTCGTGGGTAAGGCTGTGGTCATGGCGGGCGATGTTTTTCCTGTCGGAAGGGGACTTCAGCGAATCGGCAAAATAGGGGGGATTGGTAATGATGAAATCATAGCCTGGCACTACCCTTCCCGTAAACCCGTAAAGGGATTCATGGATGGCCGATAGCCTGTCTCCCCAAGGGCTGCGGGTGAAATTGCCCCGGGCCTCCGTAACGGAAGGCAGGTCGATATCTATCGCATCGATCAGGCCATTCGATTTTTGCGCCATCATCAGGGCGAGAACGCCGCACCCTGTCCCGATATCCAGGATTCGCAGTGCTTTCTGCGGAGTCGCCCACGAGCCGAGCAGCATAACATCGGTGCCCACCCTGAGGGTGCTTTGCTCATCTTCAACTGAAAATTGTCTGAAATGGAAGGCCATCGGAGAATCAGAGGTAAATTTCGATCAGCCCTGCCGGCGCTTCGATAAGCAGCTGTTTCTGCCTGCGGTCAACCTTTTTTATGATGTCATCAAC
>JBAXFZ010000117.1:0-10418 GCA_037139685.1 Bacteroidota bacterium | reverse complement strand
CCCGGGTTTATGATGGGTATCCCGTTTTACGCCCCCTATGTATGTTCGAAAGCGGCCCTGTCGGCATGGACGCGGACGATCCAGGCTGAATGGGCCGGTTCGGGGATTACCGTAAGCGAGTATTTCCCGGGATATATAAGCACCGACTCCCTGCCGGATTCAAGGCTGGGAAGTATTGAGCAGGATTTCCTGATGACTACGGAGCAGAATTTTATTGCAAGGATGTTCACCAAACCCAAGACTCCGGAACATGTAGCCCGCCAGCTCGTTCGACTTGTCATTAAGCCAAAGACACTTGTTTATTCCGATATCGGTGTTCAGATCGGGGCATTTATATCCAACATCAGCGGTTTCCGGCTTGCAATTGCCCGGCAAATGGCTAAAACAGCACGCCGGAAGAAAAATCTTCCTATTTTTACCGAAGTTTTGAGTGAAACAGGGAGGGGTGGCACCAGCCCTTCAGGCAACCAGTCCGGATGAAGGATGGAAGAACCAATAAATAAATGAGGTACTCAGAAAGTCAGAAATTCGACCAGCCCGGGTTGTGGATGGCTCTTGCTGTTTCAGGAGGTATCATTACTTCCCTTTTCGGCTTTGGCATTTACAGGCAGATCCTCCTGGGTCATAAATTCGGAAATCACCCGATGAGCGACCAGGGTTTGATTGCCGTTTTTTTAATCGTTCTTCTTCTGTTCATCCTGCTTTTCCTCCTGCTTGGATTTTCGAAATTAACCACTTTGATTGATGAATCGGGTATCTGCTTCAGGTTTTTCCCCTTTCAGTTCAAGTATAAAAAGATAAAATGGGAGATGATTGCCGCCATCAGCGTTGTCAGCTGCAACCCGCTTCGGGAATTTGGCGGTTGGGGAATCAGGAGAAATAAAAATGGAAAAGCATATAATGTAAGCGGAGATAAGGGATTGCAAATCAGGCTAAAAAGCGGCGGAACCATCCTCATCGGGACACAGAACCCCAGGGCACTGAATGATTTTCTGACAAAACAGTATGACATATATTCAACCGGGAGCTCCCGTAAACAAACAAATCAAACATGAGACAAACCATTCCTTTAAACGAGCGTAAAACCGACTACATTTACCTGGCATTTTTTTTCCTGAACCTGCTTTATATCACCTATATCGTTGACCTTGAACAACTGGTGATAAAGGATCCCAACAACTTCCGGTACCCGCTCTGGCCCTTGCCGTTCCTGGTCGACATGGTACACTGGTGGGGCAGCAGTTTCGACCCTTTGCAATGGGCACGGCCAACCTGGTGGAAAGCAACCATCTGGCTTGATGTCATCTTCTTCGGTCCATACTATGTGGCGGCGATTTATGCATTCATCAAAGGTAAGGAGTGGATCCGCATTCCTACCTTTATCTATTCCTCTATCATGTTCACCAATGTGTTTATCATCATGAGTGAAGAATACTGGGGCCCCCATGCAACAAACTCTGTTGCCATTGTCACACTTGCCAATGCTCCATGGTTCTTTTTCCCGATCTTCCTGATCTGGAAAATGTGGAAACGGGAACACCCGTTCACCCGCATTTCATAAACACTGACAAGGTGTATGGTTACCGGAGATTATTTCCTGGTTAACTCCATCTCCATTTTGGCCACATATTGTTTGAACCGTGCAAGGTCCTTCGGATCAACCGGTTTTGAGGGGGGGGATTCGAGTTTCAGCGGGTCTGTGGGGCTCCCGTTACGATACACCCTGAAATCGAGGTGTGCACCGGTAGCCAGGCCGCTGCTTCCGACATAACCGATAACCTCTCCCTGCTGTACATGGCTTCCGGGTTTAAGCCCCTTTGCATAGCCCGAAAGATGGGCATAGGTTGTCGTATAAACCGAATTGTGACGGATACTGATGAACCGGCCGTAACCGCCATGAAACCCCGCCTCAGCCACCCGGCCTTCACCGAGCGCGACAACAGGAGTGCCCCTGGGTGCTGCATAATCTACCCCGTAATGCGGTCTTACAATTCGCAGGATGGGATGCATCCGGGCGCCTGAAAAACGGGAGCTGATGTGTGAGAATTTCAGCGGGGCCTTAAGGAAAGAGCGCTGGAGGCTTTGTCCGTTCTCATCAAAAAACTCTCCTTTTCCTTCCTGGTCAAAGTAATAGGCATGAAAATCCTTGCCGTTGCTTGTAAAGGTCGAGGCTAATATGTGGTCTATCCCAACCATCACATTGTCAACAAAAACCTCCTCGTACATTAATTTGAAATGGTCACCCTTCTGCAATCCGTAGAAGTCGATCGTCCATGCATATACATCCGAGAGTGCCATCCCCAGGTTTACGTCGAGCCTGTTCTCGACAAAGCAGTTCCACAATGAACTTTTTATGGTTCCGCTGGCGGTTTTCACCAGTCTTGTAACCTTTTTCTTGTCCTTGTAAACCCTGAGCGAATCCCTGAAGTCGTAAACAACGAAATCAATAGGGTTGATCTCATAGATGAAACAAAGGGTGCGGTGCGTTGAATCCTTTGAGTTAATCAGGGCATAGGTGTTTCCCGCATGAATTTTCCTCACATCAAAGACCGGTTGGGTCTCCCTGGCAATCCTGTCAATCATGGCACCAGGGATACAGGAGTTCAATATGGTTGACAGGTTCTGGTTGCCGGCCACCCTGCCATAGACAATATCTGCACTGTCGAGCCTTATATTATAGGCTACCCTGTGTTTGGGAGGAGCAGGTTTAACCACCACCCTGGCCTTTTCACCGAAGGGAAATACGTATGCAATAATGACTATTATGATCAGAATTACAAAAACAGCAGCAATTGAGTAGGTCCTGAGTGAAATTTTCTGCATGGCTGGTACTTTTCAGTTCGCGTATTTAATCTGTTAACAGGATTTGCCCGCTGCTTCCTGGTTTTATTGGTCAAAGGTTAATGTTATCCGCACAATCTCAGGCCGGTTTCCAAGCCTGACGGGAGGTCCCCATGTCCCGAAACCATTGGAGACATAGAAGTGGGTCGAACCGGTTTTTTTATACCCGCTGCTCAGCTCATACATGGCGGATGTGATATAGTTAAATGGCCACAATTGCCCGTGATGGGTATGGCCCGAAAGCTGCAGATCGACCCCCTGCGAAACCGCCTGTTCGAGATGAAATGGCTGATGGTCCAGCAGGATTACCGGGCAGCTGCGATCGACCTGGTGCATGATGTCGGCAAGTTCCCTGCGGTTTTTCCCGGTAAAACGTGATTTGTCCCTGTCATCCCTGCCGACAATCCAGAAACAACCGTCAACCAGGACGGAGGTATCCCGGAGCATGGTGATCCCATGTTCGCCGAGGTATTTCACAGCAGCTTCGGCCCCGCCGATGTATTCATGATTCCCGGTGATGGCATACACACCCAGCCTGGACTTTATCTGTGCGAGATTTGCCCCGAGATCGTTTTTTATGACCGGTGCCAGGTCCTCATCCACTACATCCCCCGCAAAAAGGACGATGTCGGGTTTGAGTGAATTTATGGTGGCCACAAGCCGGTTTGCCTTGCGCTTTGCGATGAGGGTCCCAAGGTGAATATCGGAGGCCATGACAATGGTCAGAGATTTCCTGCCTGCAACTGTTTTCGCGATATGCAGCTCCAGCTCTTTTATCCGCGGGTTACGGGCATTGATAAAGCCAGCGGCCACTGCAAGGGTTACAAGCGATATCGTGGTAAAAAGGGCTATCAGTTTTGTCTTCTGGTAATCAATGTAGAACAACTGGGGAAATATGGGGATAAAATGATTTATCAGCCTCGAAAGGTCAATAAATATTGCCACCAGGCTGAAATATAGCAGGAAAGCAAGCCAGAATGATCCAACCCATGTTAAAACACCTGTAAACCCGCAGGGATAAGCCCTTTCCATAATCCTTGCCAGTACAAAAGCTGAAGCTATCACCCAGAACCCGGCGATATACCATGGTCTCCAGCATGAACCTGCCGGGATTGCCTGCAATCCCTTCACAAATATAAGGCTGTTCACCAGTCCGTAGATGACCAGGACAACGGTGAAAAATATAATAAACGCGCTCGTTTTCAATAATTTTTTCCTTTTATTTAAGATTTAGGGTGCAAAGATACCGTTTCATAAAAATATCCTGCTAAATTTGTTCATCCAAAAACCCACCAGGTTGATATTTGGAGATATGTACCGACCTTAACATTTACTTTTTAAACCCGTAAAAATGATTGAGACTGGATTTACCCTCAGCTGGATTGACTACACCGTAATGATTGTTTATTTTGCCTTTGTGCTGGGCATCGGCTGGGCGCTTAAACGCTATATGAAAGATGCCAACGCATTTCTCGAGGCCGGTCGCTCAATGCCGGCATGGGTAGCCGGGCTGGCCTTTATATCAACCAACCTGGGCGCGCTCGAGGTGATGGGGATGACAGGCTCCGGGGCAAAATACGGGATGCTTACCACCCATTTTTACTGGGTTGGGGCCATTCCCGCCATGGTATTCCTTGCATTGTTCATGATGCCCTTTTATTATGGTTCGAAGGCACGTTCGGTACCGGAGTACCTGAAACTGCGGTACGATGAGAAAACCCGGGGTCTGAACGCCATCCTCTTTGCGGTGATGACCATCCTGGCTTCAGGGATTTCAATGTATGCACTAGCCATCCTGATGGAAAAGGTGCTGGGATGGAATTTCCACCTGAGCCTGGTCCTATCTGCTGCAATCGTACTCGGTTACACATACCTGGGAGGCCTTTCCTCAGCTATCTATAATGAGGTTCTCCAGTTTTTCATCATTGTCATCGGCCTTTTGCCGATTGTTCTTTTGTGTATGAAGGACCTGGGCGGCTGGTCGGGACTGCAGGCGCAGCTTGCACCCATTGTTTCGCACATGCCCCAGAAATATGCCCCCGATACCTGGACCACCACCTGGAAATATACCGGGTCGGCGGCTGCAAACCCGCTTGGAGTCGAATGGTACGGCATTTTTGCCGGTCTCGGTTTCGTTCTTTCGTTCGGGTACTGGTGTACCAATTTTTTAATCGTCCAGCGGGCCATGTCGGCCGAATCCTCCACTGCGGCCAGGAACACCCCGCTGATCGGAGCCCTCCCGAAAATGTTCATCCCTTTCCTGATCATTGTCCCCGGAATCGCTGCCCTGGTTCTTCTCAATAAATCGGGATCCGGTTTCAAACTGCCTGAAATTTCCCCGGGACATTACAACTACGACTACACAATCATTGCCCTGCTGAAGCAATACCTGCCTGCTGGTGTTTTGGGCCTCGGCATTACGGCACTGCTGGCCTCCTTCATGTCGGGCATGGCCGGGAATGTATCAGCCTTTAATACTGTCTGGACCTATGACATATACCAGAGTTATATCCGTCCCGTTACCGGCGACGCCGCAGCCGACTCGCAGCATTACCTTAAAGTTGGCCGAATGGCCACTATTTTCGGGGTCATCGTCAGCATTGCTGCCGCCTACCTGGCAAGCCTCTTCGGCAACATCATGGACTTTTTGCAAACCATTTTTTCGATGATCAATGCACCGTTGTTTGCCGTTATTTTCCTGGGGATGTTCTGGAAACGGACAACGGGCCACGCTGCCTTCACCGGCCTGCTGGCCGGCTTCCTGATCGCTTTGCTGCACCATGGGTTAACCGTTCCTGAAGGAGCTGCAACCCTTGTTAAAGGCGGGTGGATAGCCAACCTGCATACCTATCCGGTTGAAATGGCCCAGAATTTCTGGACGGCAATTTTTGCCTTTACAACCAGCGCCCTGGTTACCGTGATTCTGTCAGTGCTTACGAAACAGAAGAAAACTGATGAGGAGCTTAAAGGACTTGTATATTCGCTTACTCCCAGGATGGGTATCGAGCAGGTACCCTGGTACCAGCGCTCAACCACACTGGCCATCCTGGTGATGACCATCGGAACGATTCTTACAATCTGGTTCTGGTAAACGCAATGCATATAACAATTAACCTCAACAAATAATTCAATAACCATTATGGGTATAGATATAAAATTCCCGATCGGTCTGATGTTCACCATTCTTGGCCTGTTGCTTTCTGTTTTCGGCTTCATCACCAACGGCGACAATGTAATGTACGCCCGTTCATTGGGGGTGAATGTCAATATATGGTCAGGTGTCGGCATGCTGAGCTTCGGGCTTATCATGCTTTTTTTCGCATGGAGAAGCAAAAAACCTAAAACTCCCTGAAATGAACCAGGTTCAGCGGGCCTTCCTTAAAACACCTGTCGGGTATATTGATATCGAAGGCTCCGAAAATGGCATCCGCAGTTTATATTTCCTCGATTTCCGGGTAAAGATCCACCGTGTGCCATCCTGTCTTAAACCCTGTGTTGACCAGCTGGAGGAATATTTTGCAGGTACCCGTCATTCCTTCGATGTTAAGCTCGACCTGCAGGGGACTCCTTTCCAGCTTAAAGTCTGGAACGAGCTTCTTACAATTCCCTATGGAACCACAACAACCTATCTTGACCTTGCCCTCCGTACTGGCAATATCCACCTGCCCCGGGCGATAGGAGGAGCCAACGGTAAAAACCCGGTTTCGATCATCGTTCCCTGTCACCGGGTCATCGGCCATAGCGGAAAACTGGTAGGCTACCGTGGCGGGCTGCCCAGGAAAAAATGGCTCCTTGAGCATGAGCATGCCTTTGCGCAGAGAGACCTGTTTTATGGAAAATTGTAGCTGATCTTCAGTTGGTTAAATTATCCGGGATTATTCTATCGTCTCCCGGTCCTTTTCTGTAATATTTTGGTAAACCCATATAATTCGACAGGAAATTGAAAACGATAACCTTGCTCGCCTGCTTCCTGGCCAGCTTTACCATGCAGTTGTACTCACAGGAAAGTTTGCTCCGCCTGGGATTTGATCCTGCCGAACCGTTTACGGCAGTGTCAGTTGTAACAAAGCCATCAGGAATTATTTCCCTCACTGGTCGCCAGCCACTCTTTTCGGTAATTTCCGACAGCATCCGCTATAAAAGCTTCAACAATGCATGGATTACCGGCGATACCCTTTTTTTCACCCTGGCCGACAGCATCAGGTGCTTTGCCCTGCAGGTGAAGGGCTTTTCTCCCGGGATTAAATATACAGTAAGGTTTACGAATTCCGGGAAGGCAAATCACAGGATAGAAAATCTCGTACCACTGGGTGAAAGCAGGGACAAGGTATATATCACTGCCGACGGTTCAAAGCAGTGGCCCGGGTTCCTCTGCCGTTCACGTCTTTACAGGCCCGGGTACGGCCCTGTCGGGGTTATCCTGCCCGATAATGCCTGGCATCTTGGTTTTGCCGACTATCAGATCAAATCTTCAATCTCCCTTGCTGCCATCGCGCGAAGGGGGCTGCGCGACAAGAAAAATACGGAGATCGACCGCTGGAGCGTCACCCTGAAGCCCGGGGGATGGGTGGAATACCTTATTTATGCCGACATCCATGCGGGCGACTGGCATAACGGGCTGAAGATGATGTTCCAGGACAGGTGGCTGTACGACCTGCCGTCGTTCGACAACAGCATGTTCAGGCGCAATGATCTAGGGTGGATGAAGAATAATTACATCATGCTGCTCCAGTTTGCCTGGGATAAAAAATACTACGACTACCTTCAAAAAAAATACACCTTTTATGGCAACCTTCATGAATATGATTCACTGACGGGCGGAATCGACATATACACCCTCTGGCCTACCTGGCCCCGTCTCGGCCTTGACCAGCGAAACCAGTGGGATATGTACCGTGATCTGCCAGGCGGGGTGGCCGAACTGAAGAGCCAGGTTAACTTTGTCCATAAGGCAGGAAAACATTATTTTATCTCCTTTAACCCCTGGGATGAGGGTACCCGCAGGGAGGACCAGCTCAGGGGGATGGAGGATCTCCTTCGCGCCACCGGCGCCGATGGTGTGGTGCTCGATACAAAAGGTGAATCGAATAAAGAGCTCCAGGCTGCGGCCGACAGGGTAAAACCGGGTATAATCATGTACAGCGAGGGAATGGCCGTACCAAAAGACATGCCCGGAATTGTGAGCGGACGCGTTCATGATGCACTTGTTCTGCCTCCTCCGCTTAACCTGAATAAGTTTATCAAACCCGACTTTGCCATATTCAGGGTATTGCAACTGGCCGACGACCGTATTCATCGCGAGCTTGCCATCTCCTTTTTCAATGGCTACGGAGTGGAGATCAATACGATGCGCCCGGGCCGCCCGGCCTGGATCGACGAAGAGTTTGCCTTTATGGGACGAACAACCATGATCCTCAGGGAAAACAACTCGGTATTCCACAATTATAATTTCCTGCCGCTGGTGCCAACCCTTACCGACTCAGTTTACGTCAACCGCTGGGAGGCAAATGGCAAGATCATTTTCACCATCTACAATGCAAGTCCCAGGGGCTATTTCGGACCATTAATTGAAACAAATGCCATACCTCGTGATCATCATGTTGCCGATATCTGGAATCATACGGAAGTGCGGCCGGTTGTAAAGGGGAAAACGATGACTGTGCCCGTAAAACTTGAACCCTTCGACCCAACCTGGCTGAATACGCGGAAAGAGGGGAATGTCGGCTGTATCGCCGTATTTCCAAAATTGCTGAATGTGGTTGTGTTTGTAGAAAACATCTCTTTCAGGGCGCCCAAAGGCGATAAAATCGTTATCACAGCCGGCGATCCGACCTATCGGTCAAAGTTGCACACCTTCCCGGTTACGGGCAAAATTGTGGCTGTCCATGACTTGATACAGGGATCGCAGAAAAAAATCGTGGTCAGGCTTTTCGAAAAATCTGAATTGCTTGATGAGGTGGTGGTTTTATACCAGTGTGAGACCGCAGTCAGCCCATCGAAAGCATCAAGACATGAGATTAACGGGAATGTTCCGCTGGCCACCGAATTTCCGGTTCTTGCATCCCGGCCGGAGATGACAAGACCAGCAGGAAGCCTCCCTGCCGGGATGGCTGAGATTCCCGCGGGGAAATTCAGGTTTTATACAAAGCGCGATCCGAACACGCTTGAACCGTTTATTCCCTTTCCCGACTACAGCGATACTGTCACTGTCGGGATGCCCGCTTTTTTCATGGATATAACCCCGGTGACCAATGCACAATTTAAAACATTTATCAGTCAAACATCTTATAAACCGGATGATACAACAAATTACCTGAAGCATTGGGTCAAGAAAATCCCGGGGAAGGGATCCGAAAACATGCCGGTGGTTTATGTCAGCCCCGATGATGCCCGTGCCTATGCAAAATGGGCCGGGAAACGCCTTCCTACAGAGCGGGAATGGCAATATGCAGCGCAGGGAACCGATATGAGGAAATATCCCTGGGGTAACCATCCCGACTCAACAAGGTGCAACTTCAACCTTAATTTTCCGACGCCTGTCGATCATTTCCCGGGTGGTGCCAGTCCATTCGGGATTCTTGACCTGGTTGGAAATGTATGGCAGCTGACTGCAGATATATACGACAACGGGAGTTACTATTTTAACATTATCCGTGGAGGAAGTTATTACCACCCTACCCAAAGTATATGGTATGTAACCGGGGGGCCTCTGCCGGCCGATCATCCTGAGATGCTCCTGTTAATGGCGCCGGGCCTCGACCGCAACGCCACTGTGGGATTTCGGTGTGTCATGGACCTGGAAAAGCCCTGAATTTCGCCATTTCGCTACCTCGCTGCCTCGCTGCTTATTAATGCTTCAAACATTACCTCGATCGGGTGCAGGGCCCTTTTCCCGGTACCATCCATGATCTGGTGACGGCATGATGTCCCGGGAGCTGCAATGATCATGCCGGGAGAAGCCTTGCGGATTTCGGGAAACAAAACAAGTTCACCCACTTTCATTGAGAGGTCGTAATGCTCCTTTTCGTAGCCAAATGCCCCGGCCATCCCGCAACAGCCCGATTTGATCTCTTCAACCTTGTAATTGACTGGGATGGAAAGCATTTTCTTTGTCGATTCGGTTGATGCCAGCGCCTTCTGATGGCAATGGCCATGAAGCATGATCACCTTTTCGCTGTCGGTAAACAGCTCTTGCAGCCGGATACCATCTCCACCTGCAAGGGAGGCGGCGAGTTTCATTACAAACTCTTCAAACAGTAGTGCATTCCCGGCTAAGCCGACTGCAGCCTCTTTCAGCGAGGAATCGACCAGTTCAGGGTATTCGTCGCGAAACGTCAGGATTGCAGAGGGCTCAATGCCGATAAGAGGCGTTTCATCAGTGATAAGACCGGATAATTTCCTGACATTCTCGTTTGCAAGCTTCTTTGCCTTCCTGATCAATCCTTTCGACAGGAAGGTGCGGCCGCTTTCGGCATGGTCGGGAATGACCACGCGGCAACCCAGCGAATTCAACAACCTGATGGCTTTGATGCCGATCTCCACATCATTGAAATTGGAAAATTCATCGGCAAACAGGT
>JBAXFZ010000116.1:0-10439 GCA_037139685.1 Bacteroidota bacterium | reverse complement strand
CGGATGCCTGGCCAACACGCTCCTGCAGTGCGGTGTTCTCCTCGGGCAGCACACCCGGCTCCATCAGCCGCTCCAGTTGTACTTTGAACTTGTCGGCGACCTGGAAGATTTCGGCATCGCACAGGGCCCGTTTTTCTTCCAGTTCCGTAACCAGGGCCCCATCCAGGATGTTGGCGTGTTCTTTCACCAGTTTGGCGAGATTGTCGAAGCGGTAACGGGTTGGCCTGAAATCAAACAGTTCGAAAACCAGCTCCTTCTGAAACTGGTGTTTTGATTCGAACAGCTTTTCAGGCCCGGGTTCCTGTTGCCGGGCGTTGGAGGAATAGTGCTGTACAAGCGCATCTGTTTTGATGCCCGAAACCGAAATGGGGCTGCTTAAGACAATGCCTTCAAAGGTCCTGCACCGGCTAAGTGCAACATAAACCTGCCCGAAGGCAAATGCGGCGTTGGCATCAATGATCACCTTGTCGAAGGTAAGCCCCTGGCTTTTATGAATGGTTATGGCCCATGCCGGTTTAAGCGGGACCTGGGTGAAACTCCCGGCCATCTCCTCTTTGATCTCCTTGGTCTCCTCATTGAGCGAATATTTCACATTCTCCCAGGTCACGGGGGTGACTGCGATTTCGGCATCGTCGGAGGGACATTTTACATAAACGGTCTCTTCGCTGATGCGGGTGATTTTCCCGATCTTGCCATTATAATATTGTTTATCTCCCGACAGGTCGTTCTTTATAAACATAACCTGCGCGTTTGGTTTCAGTTCGAGTTGTTCCTCCGTCGGGAAGTTCTGGGCCGGGAAATCGCCTGTGATTTCAGCCTTGAAAAATTGCGAAGTCCCGTTCAAACCGTCCATTTTTGCCTGGTTTATGGCGGAAGCATTCGCGTTGTGCGTGGTCAGGGTGATGAATCCCTGGTCATCGCCGGGCTGGAAACCGGGGATGTAGCGCTTGTTCAGTTCAGTGATGGTGCCGGATGTGATCAAATTGTCCCTGACCTTATTGAGCAGTCCTATGAAATGCCGGTCCGATTGCCTGAAAATCTCCTTTAATTCGATGGTTACCGGGTTTGTTTTTTTCAGGGCGATACTGTCAAAAAAATAGATGCTGTCGTAATAGTTCCTCAGGATGTTCCACTCTTCTCCCCTGATAACAGGCGTAAGCTGGTGAAGATCGCCGATCATCAGGAGCTGGACCCCCCCGAACGGTTTGTAGTGGTTGCGGTATTTCCGCAACACCTCGTCCACGGCGTCAAGCACATCGGCGCGCACCATGCTGATCTCATCAATCACAAGCAGGTCGATGCATTTGATCAGGTTGATTTTTTCACGGTTGAATTTTTTTTCGCTTCTTTCGGGCTGATTTGCCGGGTTGGCCGGCTGAAGCGATTCGGGGATGGCAGGAGCGAAGCTTAACTGGAAAAATGAATGGATGGTGACTCCCCCCGCATTGATGGCTGCGACACCCGTCGGGGCCACCACCACCATCCGCTTTGGGGTGATCTTCTTCAGGTTGTGCAGGAAGGTTGTTTTTCCCGTGCCGGCCTTCCCTGTTAAAAAGACATTCTGGCTTGTAAATTGAACAAACTCTGCAGCCAGGAGCAATTGTTCATTCTGCCGGTATTCCATAAATACTGTGTTATTAAGATATAAACTCGTTTTGCCTGTTGCGGTTTCGTTGTGACTCAGCAGGAATGAAGGTCCCGGCAATTCACAACCACTTTCCGGCATCGAGCCGGGGAACCTTGATTGCCATAAAATCAGCCATAAAATTACGAAAAAATGTAACATAATAAGGGATACATGAAATATTTACTGTTTTTAACATCGGATTGTATGGGGGGACAAAAAAATACTTTTATCTTTGCACCCCTTTTTGGAAGAAAAAGGTTCATTTTTTTAAAATAATCAGGAAGAAAGCATGGATACGTTAAGTTACAAGACCATAAGCGCCAACGCGGCAACCGCGACCAAAGAATGGGTGCTTATCGATGCCGAAGACCAGGTACTGGGGCGACTGGCTGCCAAGGTGGCCCTGTTGCTGAGAGGCAAGTTAAAGACCAACTACACACCGCACGTCGATTGTGGCGACAATGTCATCATCATCAATGCCGAGAAAATCAGGCTGACCGGTAAAAAGATGGACGACAAGATTTACCTCAGCCATTCGGGCTATCCCGGGGGGCAGAAAGAGGTTACCCCTGCCAAGCTGCTGGCCAAGAAGCCGACAGCCGTTGTGGAGAAAGCCATCAAGGGGATGCTCCCCAAGAACAGGTTGGGTTCAGTAATGTTCCGCAACCTTTATGTCTACGCCGGTCCCGAGCATCTGCACCAGGCACAGCAACCCAAACCAGTCAAATTAACATCAATCAAGTAATATGGAAGTTATAAACACCCTGGGCAGAAGGAAAACTGCCGTTGCCCGTATTTACCTGAAAGACGGATCGGGCATCATAACCGTGAACAACCGTGATTTCAAGAACTATTTTCCCACACCGATTCTTCAGTTTAAGGTAACCGAACCCTTTGAAGTTACCAACAACCAGGGCAAATACGATGTCAAGGTGAATCTTGACGGCGGCGGAATCCGCGGTCAGGCCGAAGCGCTTGCACTCGCCATTGCCCGTGCCCTTTGCGAAATCAACGAGGAGCACCGTCCGCCTTTGAAGGCCAAAGGCCTGCTGATGCGCGACCCGCGTATGGTGGAACGTAAGAAATTCGGACAGAAAAAAGCCCGTAAAAGATTCCAGTTTAGTAAACGTTAGTATTTTAGAATTCTATAGAATCATTATATGTCAAGAACGAATTTTGATGCATTATTGGATGCCGGTGTCCATTTTGGTCACTTGCGCCGCAAATGGAATCCTGCCATGGCCCCCTATATTTTCATGGAACGCAACGGGATCCATATCATCGACCTGTATAAAACCATGGCAAAGATCGACGAAGCTGCCGCTGCGCTGAAACAAATTGCCAAATCTGGTAAAAAGGTGCTTTTTGTTGCCACCAAGAAACAAGCCAAGGAGATCGTGGCTGAACATATCAAACGCATCAACATGCCCTACGTTACAGAGCGCTGGCCGGGCGGTATGCTTACCAATTTTGCCACCATCCGCAAGGCTGTGCGCAAGATGATCTCCATCGACAAACTGATGAGCAGCCCCTCCTATACCAACCTTTCGAAAAAGGAGCGCCTTACCATCACGCGTGAACGTGCCAAACTGGAGAAGAATCTCGGGTCAATCGCCGACCTGAACCGCCTCCCCGCTGCCATCTTCATCGTGGATATCCTGAAAGAACATATTGCACTTGCCGAAGCCAAGAAACTCAACATCCCGACCTTCGCCATCGTGGATACAAATTCCGATCCCAGGACCGTGGATTTCCCTATCCCTGCAAACGACGATGCTTCCAAATCGATCTCCCTCATCGTGGATACCATGGTAAGGGCCATTGAAGAGGGACTTGTTGAACGCAAACTCGACCGCGACAAGAAAGAGGCCGGTGACGACCGCGACGGTGATGACGGCGATATGAGGATGGGATCTTCCCTGTTCGATTCCGATGAGGATGAGGTGGACGAAGATGGCATCAAAATCGTCAAGAAGGATTTCGTTGATACCAAAGTGGCAAAGATGAAGGCGATGGAGCCCGCTCCTGAAGATAAAAACAAGCCTGCCAGGAAACGGATCAGCAAACCTGCCGGAAGACCAAAAAAATAATTGGGATTTACGATTTACGATTTACGATTTCGCCATTCTGCAATATCGCTATGTCGCCATTTCGCTATCTCTGATTTCAAATTATTAAATATACATAACATATGAATATTACTGCTGCTGATGTAAATAAGTTGCGCCAGATGAGTGGTGCAGGCATGATGGATTGTAAAAAGGCCCTCCAGGAAACGGAAGGCGATTTTGACAAAGCCATTGATTACCTGCGCAAAAAAGGACAGAAGGTTGCCGGCAAACGCGCCGACCGCGATGCCAACCAGGGCTTTGTAATTGCCCAGACAACCAGTGATCATACCTATGGTGCCGTGATCATGGTGAACTGTGAAACCGACTTTGTCGGAAAAACCGAAGAATTCATAAAGTTTTCAAAGGACCTGCTTGATCTCGGTCTTGCAAACCGCCTCCACACTGTTGCCGAACTGATGCCGATGTCGCTCGGAACCATCACGGTTGAGGAGAAACTGAATGACCTTCTTGGAAAGACCGGCGAGAAGATCCAGATCGCCCACTACGAAGTGATCGAAGCTCCTGTCGTATTTGCCTATAACCATTTTGGAAACCGTCTTGCTACCGTCATTGGTTTAAACAAGAAGGATACTCAGAATGCTGCGGAAATCGGGCATGAACTTGCCATGCAGGTTGCCGCCATGAGTCCTGTTGCAGTCGACAAGGAGAACGTTTCACAGGAGGTGATCGATCGTGAAGTCGAGATTGGTAAAGACCAGGCCCGCCAGGAGGGAAAACCTGAAGATATGCTTGAAAAGATTGCCCTGGGCAAACTTGCCAAGTTCTTCAAGGAGATGACCCTGCTGAACCAGGATTTTATTAAGGATACCAAAAAAACCGTTCGCCAGTATATCGCTGAAAACGATAAGGAACTGGCCGTTACCGGTTTCAAACGCCTCCAGCTTGGCGCATAGGTCAACATGATGTTTACAATGAGGGATTGTCCGGAAAGTTGGATGATCCCTTTTTTTTTCAATGCAGGAACGCTGAAATACAGGAATGCAGGAATGCAGGAATGCACGAATATAAATTAAAAATAATGTCCAAAATCTCAAAAAAGGAGACTGTCAGGGAGATGTTCGATGATATTTCCCCGCGCTATGATTTCCTTAACCATTTCCTCTCCTTTGGCATTGACAGGGGATGGCGCAGCAGGCTGGTCGGAATGCTGGCATCGCGCAAGCCATTTACAGTGCTTGATGTTGCCACCGGGACCGGCGACCTTGCCATCGCCATCGCCGCACTGAAACCATCGAAAATAGTTGGAATCGATATTTCCGAGAAGATGCTGGAGGTTGGCCGTTTCAAGGTTACTGGGAAAGGACTTGATAAACTAATAACCCTGCGCCGGGCGGATGCTGAGAAGATCCCCTTTTCCGACAGCTCCTTCGATGCCATAACGGTTGCTTTCGGCGTGAGGAACTTTGAAAACCTTGAACTGGGACTGCAGGAGATGAAGAGGGTTCTGAGGCCCGGCGGAATTATGCTGATCCTCGAATTTTCACATCCGGCCTCGTTTCCCATGAAACAGCTTTACGGTATCTATTCCCGGCTGATCATCCCCCTCATGGGACGGGCCATTTCGGGGAATTCCAAAGCATACTCCTACCTTCCCGAATCTGTCGCCGCTTTTCCTTCGGGAGGGAATTTCCTGGAAATCCTCGAAAAAGTCGGGCTGAAAAAGGCTGAACAGGTTAGTTTAAGCATGGGAATAGCCTCCATCTACACTGCTGAAAAATAAATGACGCGAAACTGCGTTTATCTCTTTCTAAAATTACTGCGATTCCTTGAAAATCGAACGATTTACTGCCTTTCTCCTGCTCGTCTTATTTCTTGGCCTTCCCTGTCACGGAAAGAGCCAGAGGGCTGTTGTGCTCAACATGCCCAACTATGAGCAGGAAAACCTGTTTCATTTTGGTTTTGTCCTGGGTGTCAACATGAGCTATGCAACAATCAAACCCATGGGCGACCTGCGGACGCATGTTTTCGATTCAACATTCATTCCCGATATACTGCCTTTGCCCGATTCGGCCAGGGTGCTGTCGGTTACCTCTTCGCCGACACCCGGGTTTGTCATCAGCATCGTGGCCAATATGCAGCTCACCCCCGTGTTTGAACTGCAGTTTGTCCCTTCGCTGGCTTTCGGCGACCGCAACCTGAACTACGAGATTGAAACTTTCAGGAGAAGGTTAGGTGAAAAAGATACAATCCTGCTTTTGTCCATAACAAAAAAGGTGCCCTCAACCTATATCAACTTTCCGCTTGAAATAAAATACAAAGCCTTCAGGTACAATAATTTCAGGCCATACCTGCTGGCAGGGGCCCAGTATTCGCTCGACCTTGCCTCCCAGGCAAAAAAGCGCGAACAAAAAAACAGGAATGAAAAGATTGTCAAATTCAACCAGAACGACATTTACATTGAGGCCGGCGTGGGGTTTGATTTTTACAATGAATGGTTCAAGTTCGGCCTCGAGCTGAAAATGATGTACGGTTTGATGGATGTGCTGAAACGTGAGAATAATATTTACACAAACTCCATCGCCAGGGCCAATTCGAAAATTTTCCAGGTATCATTCACCTTTGAATAGCCTGCCGGTCACACCATTTTTCTTACCTTTGGCGGTTGAAACTGATCTTCATGGATAGAATTGCCGTCTTCCCGGGTTCCTTCGACCCCATTACACGTGGACACGAATCCATCATCAGGAGAGCGCTGCCGCTTTTCGACAAGGTGATTGTGGCCATCGGTGAAAACAGCCAGAAAAGTTCGTTCTTCCCGCTTGAACGCCGGCTGGCCTGGCTGCACCGGATTTTTGACAGCGAACCGGGCATTGCCATTACAAGCTACAGCGGTATGACCATCGATTTTTGCAGGAGGGAAAATGCAGCCTTTATTATCAGGGGTTTGCGTACTGCGGCGGATTTTGAATTTGAACGCAGTATCGGCCAGATGAACAGGCTCATGTGCCCGGGCATCGAAACTGTGTTTTTACTGTGCACGCCTGAATATGCCCCGGTAAGCTCATCCATCGTAAGGGATATCATCAGGAATGGCGGAGACGCCGGGCAGTTTGTTCCGGAGGGGATTGAAATTTAATTAAAATTAAAATTACGGATTAAAATTATGAAGAATAGTTTGCGATTTGCAGGATTATTGGCGTTTATGTTTTTTTTCCTGGCTGCAGGTGCACAGAAGACGGTGATAAATGGTGTGGCACCGGGCGCCGAACGGAAAACCATCCAGCTGAGCACCCCGGGAGACCTGATCACCTTTCTTGAAAAACCGCTTGCCACTGCAAAGGTGGATTCAACAGGGCATTTTACCCTGTCGGTGAGCCTTGCAAAAACGATCTATTCGATTATCACCATCGATTTCCATAAAACGGAATTGTACCTGGAACCGACTAAAACCTACAATGTCCGGATTGCTCCGATGAACTATGATGACAATACCGAGGTAAACCCCTTCATCCAGTCGCAGAACCTCGGTCTCGAAATTGCCGATACCAGCTCCTCTGAGCTGAACAACCTGATCGGTTCTTTCAACTCGATATACAGCGCCTTCCTGATGGAAAACTTCAACGCGCTCTACCGCAACCGGAACAAACAGCTGCTCGACACCTTCAAGCTCCAGCTGAACCAGCACTTCGGATCGGTCGAAAATTCCTATTTCATGACCTATGCCGGCTTTAAAATAGCGTCACTGGAGCAGCTTACCCAGTATTCCAGCCAGGCACAACTGGCACGAATCTATTTTACCGCCAAAGCCGTGCAGTACAACAACCTGGAGTACATGGATTTTTTCAACAGCTTTTTTTCGAAATACCTCACCGCAACTTCGCCGATTCTTCATAAAACAGATTGCAGGCCCATTATGAAGGGACCCGATCCTTACGGTGCAATGATGAAGTTCATGGCCACCGACACGCTGCTCAAAAATGTGCAGGTCCGGGAGCTGGTCATGCTGAAGGGGATGATGGAACTGTACAACACCCAGGGCTACAGCCAGGATGATGTGCTGGCAATACTCAGTACGGCAAAGGAGAAATCGCAGTACATCGAAAACCGTGCAGTAGCCGACGACATGATCACTTTTCTCACCAAACTTAAACCGGGAACCCCTGCTCCCGAATTTTCGCTGATCAACCGCGATCAGAAAGAGGTGTCGCTGAAGAGCATGAGGGGCAAGCCTGTTGTTCTCTGTTTCTGGACCACCTATTGCGAGGGCTGTCTTTCGGAAATGGACCTTATCAGGCCGTTGTATGACAAATATAAAGATGGCATACTGTTTGTCAGTATCTCGGCCGACAAGTACTTCAGCAAGATGCTGAGGTTTGTCAACCTGAAAAAGGATTATGTCTGGACCTTCCTGAATGTGGGGGAGCATCCCGGGGTTTTGAAGGATTATGATGTTCGCAGCTATCCCCTGTTTGTACTCATTGACAAGGAGGGAAAAATTTTTAAATACCCGGCCGGGCAGCCCAGTAGTGGACTGGAGGCCGATTTGCAGAAAATATTGCAGTAACCAAGAAGAGCTATGTTAGATTTTTTCAAGAAGATGCTCGGGAATAAGTCCCAGCGAGATATCAAGACGATCAACCCGTTTGTTGACAAAGCCCTGGAAGCCTGGGAAGAGATAAAAACCGTGTCGAATGATGAGCTGCGTGCACGCACGATAGCCTTTAAACACCGCATCCGGGAGCACATTGCCGCCAAGGAGCAGGAGATTGAAAACCTGAAGGAGCAGCTTAATTCCGAAGATATAGAGATTGATGAAAAGGAAAATCTCTATGCGGTTCTCGACAAGCTTGAAAAGGAATCCTATGAACTCACCCAGGAGGCCCTGACCGAGATTCTCCCGGAGGCTTTTGCCGTTATGAAGGATACAGCCAGGCGGTTTTTCGAAAATGAGTTTGTAGAGGTTACTGCTACGCAGTTCGACCGCGACCTGGCAGCCAAAAAGGCCAGTGTCGAGATCGACGGCGATATCGCCAGGTTCAGGAACAGCTGGATGGCAGGCGGGAATATGATCACCTGGGACATGGTTCATTACGACTGCCAGCTGATCGGGGGTGTGGTCCTTCATGACGGGAAAATCGCTGAAATGGCCACCGGTGAGGGAAAGACGCTTGTCGCCACCCTGCCGATGTTCCTGAATGCCCTGCCCGGTAAAGGGGTACATATTGTCACCGTTAACGATTACCTTGCCAGGCGCGACTCGGAATGGATGGGGCCGCTTTTTGAATTCCACGGACTGAAGGTGGACTGCATCGACCGTCACGAACCGAACTCCCAGGCAAGACGGGATGCCTATCTTGCCGATATCACCTATGGAACCAACAATGAGTTTGGTTTCGATTACCTCCGCGACAATATGACCAGCAATCCCGAAGAGCTGGTACAGCGTCCGCACAACTATGCAATCGTGGATGAGGTCGACTCGGTCCTCATCGATGATGCGCGTACACCCCTTATCATCTCCGGTCCTACCCCGAAGGGTGAAAACCAGCTGTTCGACGACCTCAAGCCTAATGTTACCAAGTTATACAACGAGCAGCGCAGCCTTGTTACAAGGCTGATTTCCGAAGCCAAAGCGCTCTCGGAGGATCCCAAAAATGATGAAAACCTGAAGAAAGCAGGGGAGCAGCTGCTGCGTGCACACCACGGACTTCCCAAAAACAAGGCCCTCATCAAATTCCTCAGTGAACCGGGCATGAAGGCGCTGATGCTGAAGACCGAGAATTTTTACCTGGCAGAACAGGCAAAGAACATGCATATCGTCGATGATGCCCTCTATTTTGTCATCGATGAAAAGAACAACACGATCGAACTGCGTGACAAGGGGATCGACCTGCTGACAAAATCATATGAAGATCCCACATTCTACATCCTTCCCGACATCGGCTCGGTTATTGCCGACCTTGAACGCCAGAACCTGACGGAGGAGGAAAAGATCGAGAAAAAGGATGCCCTGATGCTTGACTACTCCGTCAAGACGGAGCGCGTGCATACCGTTAACCAGCTCATCAAGGCCTATGCCCTGTTTGAAAAGGATGTCGAATACGTGGTCATGGACAACAAGGTGAAGATCGTGGATGAGCAGACCGGTCGTATCCTCGAAGGCCGGCGCTATTCCGACGGGCTGCACCAGGCCATCGAAGCCAAGGAAAACGTGAAGATCGAAGCGGCTACCCAGACCTATGCCACCGTAACCCTGCAGAACTATTTCCGGATGTACAAAAAACTGGCCGGTATGACCGGTACAGCCGAAACGGAAGCAGGCGAATTGTGGGATATCTACAAACTTGACGTGGTGGTTATCCCGACCAATAAGAAGATCATCCGTGATGACCGCGAAGACCTGCGATATAAGACCAAGCGCGAGAAATTCAATGCTGTCATCGACGAAATTGAAAAGCTGGTCAGTGAAGGCCGCCCGAGCCTGGTGGGTACCACCTCGGTGGAGACTTCGGAACTGCTGAGCCGGATGCTCAAACGGAAGAATATACCGCATAATGTACTGAATGCAAAGCTGCATGCCCGCGAAGCCGATATCGTTGCCGAAGCCGGCCGTGCCGGAACGGTTACCATCGCCACCAACATGGCAGGCCGTGGTACCGACATCAAGTTGGGACCCGGTGTGAAGCAGGCGGGGGGGCTGGCCATCATAGGCACCGAGCGTCATGAATCACGGCGTGTCG
>JBAXFZ010000115.1:0-10479 GCA_037139685.1 Bacteroidota bacterium | reverse complement strand
TTTTGCTGCACGAGAACAGGCAGCCAGTCCCTGTGCATCAGTATGGGTGACCACGATTTCACCTGCGGGTCCCAGGGGCGCGTAGGATGGCCATCCTGCCCGAAGAGTCTCAATGCGTGCCGTAGGGGCAGCAGCCCAGGCTCCGGCACTGTAATAGTTGTAACCGGTGCCGCGTTCCGGGAAACTGGTCGAATTCATACCCATGGTCCATACGCCTGCCATGGTTCCATCATCGTATAGATAAAAATGGTTCGAAGGAGAGGAATTGGTCTGCATGTCATAAACGGTCGAACCGATCACATCTTCCATTGTCGATTTTGAAACAGCTGTCTGGTTCATGGGTTTGGCAGGAAGGGAGATATCCTTCACCGATACGGGGGCCGCCATCTGTTTGTTTCTTAAGGATGCCGGCACTTCAAGACGTTTTTGCTGGGAGAAGGCAATGGCAGAAATGCATATTGCCAGGAGGAAAAGGGTAATTTTTTTCATATTAAGTATTGTTAGGGTTTGAAAATGCAGAAGATGAAGACCAATTACAAACTTACAAAATAATCTTAACTCTCAAATTTAAACCGTTGATAAATTCAAATTAATCGGTATTAGCCGGGTTTTGAACGATCAATGGGAGCATGCAGTTCATAAAAAAGGCTGTCCCTTCCGGAACAGCCTCTTCTGCAAATAGTGACTGAAGGATTATTCAACAATCATTTTGTGGGTATACGATTCGCCATTGATCTTTACGGTATAGAAATAGATACCGGAAGGAAGCGAGTTGCAATCGATGGTGAATTTCTGTGAACCGGCATTGACAAGACCTTTGTCCATGTTCATAACCTTCATGCCCATGATGTTGGAAACTTCAACAGTTACGGCAGCTGCTTTATCAACATTCACCATAAAAGCTGTTGTTCCCTTTACAGGGTTCGGGTAGTTCTGTCCGACAAAGTTCCTGTTTGCAACAGGAGAAGTAGGCACGCCGGCAGCGATAAAGAGCGAGGTGTTGATTTCGCGGTAGGAGAAGCTCACTTCGTGAACAGGTACCGGGGGATAGGTCGAAGTTCCGACAACTACGTTTGAACCAGGCTGTGCAGCTGTCTGGGCAACAACCAGCAGTTTATTGTTTCCTTTGATTGTCTTTGAAACTGCAGGATAGGCAAATTCCTGGAAGATATAAAGGAAATCGGCGTTGAAGTCGACCATCGGTGACATTTCACTTTTGCCGTTGAACAGGGCGCGGCCCCAAACGTGGCTGTAGTTGTAAGGTGTCGGATCAGGGTTGCCAACTGTAAGGCCTCTCCACATGAAATAGATATTGTTATACTTGTCGATGTTGACAGAGGGAAAGTTGCAAAGGGCGCCTTTGTAATAAGGGAATCCTACGATTGAGTCGCCAGCTGCATTAGCGGCAACATATCCGATCAGTTTGTGATGTGCATCAACGCTGTCGATATTGGCAAGCATAGCGGTATCAAGGGCAGCTTCTGTAGATTTCCAGTAAACAACACCGTCGGTTCCGGGGCTGAAATAGGAACCGGAGGCATCCTGTGAATTGCGCATACGTCCGAATGCTACATGGAAAACACCATTCTTATCCATGGCTCCGGCCATTGTTCCGTCGCAACCAAAGGTGGGGGTGATAACCTGTGTGGCAGTCTTTTTGCTGTAGTAGTTATGGACAATTTCCTGTTTTGTCCAGGTGGAGCCATTGTCGAAAGATTTCATAAGGAAAGTTCCGTTCCAGACACTACCCTGGAGAAAGGCAATGGTATCACCGTGTGGTTCAATCCAGGTATAATCATCGCCGCTGAAGCCATTATAATGAATTGAATCGAGGTCAGCTAACAGAACGGCCTGTTTATCCCAGTTGGCTCCGCCATCGAGTGAACGGTAATAAATGAGCGCACCGTCAAGACCTTTGTAGGTGATACCGCCGTTTGCAACGGGCATGGTGAGGCAAATAACGTGAACATACTGGTGGTTTGATCCACTTGTAATGGCCCTGGGCCAGAGAATATTCAGGGCAGTGCCGGCAGAACCTATCGGGCCTGTGGGGGCATCCGAACGTGTCCATGCACCGGTACCTTTGACGGCGCGGGTGCTGATAACCAGCTTGGAGGTGGAGTTATGGGCTAAAATCATTTCGCCGTTTCCGTTCCATGCGCATAAATTGGGCCAGCCGGTTTTGTTTGCTTCAACGCGGGCAGCAGGAGCAGCTCCCCAGGCAGTGCCATTGTTATAATTGTAACCGGTTCCACGGTCAGCATAACTCGCCAAATCAGCTTTGATCCAGGCTGCAGCTACTGTGCCGTCGGGCCAGCAAACCACGCGTTCCATGGGGGCACCATTGGATTGCATGTCGTATGTTCCGGAGACACCGAGGTTATCATCCATCACAGATTTGGTGTTTACAACCGGGTTCCCTGTCTGCATAAGGGGGCTCTGGTTGTCAATGGCCGGTGTTTCAAGGACATACTTGTTTTGTAACGACCTGGAGAGTTTGGCGGGGCTGAACTGTGCCATCACAGCCACACCACAAGTAATGAGAATCGCAAAGAGTAAGAGTTTTTTCATGATTTGGGGTTTTAATTTTATTTACGCGCAAAGATAGCAAATGGTTTAATACGAAAGCCACGCCAAATGTTAATTTTATGAAGGGAAATAAAAAAGGCTGTTCGTTGGAACAGCCTTTTGAAAATAATCAGGATTTGATTTTATTCAACGATCATCTTATGGGTATATGATTCCCCGTTGATCTTTACAGTGTAAAAATAGATACCTGAAGAAAGCGGGTTGCAGTCGATTGTATATCTCTGCGAACCAGCGCCGACAGTCCCTTTATCCAGGGTCATTACCTTTTGGCCCATGATGTTGGAAACCTCTACCGTCACGGTTGATGGCTTGTCGATGTTAACCAGGAAAGAGGTCGTTCCCTTTACCGGGTTCGGGAAGTTCTGCCCCACATAATTTTTGCTTGCAGCCGGTGAAGATGGAACATCGGCGGCAATAAAGGCAGATGTGAGGATTTCGCGGAATGCGAAGCTTACTTCATGAACCGGCACAGGGGGGTAGGTGGTACCTGCTGCGACATTGGACCCGGGCTGCGATGAGGTCTGGGCAACCAGCAGGAGTTTGTTGTTGTTTTTAATTGTCTTTGAAACTTCCGGATAGGCAAATTCCTGGAAGATGTAAAGGAAATCGCTGTTAAAGTCAACCATCGGCGACATTTGGCTATGTCCGTTGAACCAGGCACGGCCCCACACATGGCTGTAGTTGTATGGTGTAGGATCGGGATTCCCGACTGTGAGACCTCTCCACAGGAAATAGATATTGTTCCACTTGTCGATGTTCACACTTGGATAGTTGCAAAGTGCACCTTTGTAATACGGGAAACCTACGATTGAATCACCAGCGGCATCTGCAGCAACATAACCGATCAGTTTGTGATGTGCGTCAATGCTGTCGAGGTTTGCCATCATGGCAGTATCCAGATGGGGTTCTGTTGATTTCCAGTAGACCACCCCGTCAGTTCCCGGGCGCCAGTATGATCCGCTGGCATCCTGATACTGGCACATGCGGCCTATGGCAACATGGAATACCCCGTTTTTATCCATTGCACCGGCCATGGTTCCGTCGCAGCCATAAATGGGAGGAATGATCTGCGTTGCGGTCTTTTTGCCATAGTAATTCGGCAGGACATCCTGCTTGGTCCAGGTACTCCCATTGTCAAACGATTTCATCAGGAATGTGCCGTTATAGACAGTTCCCTGCATAAATGCAATGGTATCGCCGTGCGGTTCGAGCCATGAATAATCATCCCCGCCAAAGCCGTTGTAATGCAGTGAATCAAGGTCAGCGATCTGTATTGCCTGTTTATCCCAGTTGGTACCGCCATCGAGCGAACGGTAATACAGCAGGGCGCCATCGAGTCCTTTATAGGTAATACCTCCGTTAGCGACCGGCATCGTCAGGCAGATGATGTGCAGGTACTGGTGGGTGGTGCCGCTGGTAATAGCCCTTGGCCAGAGAAGACTTAAAGCAGTTCCGGCTGACCCGATGGGGCCGGTCGGGCCGGTTGTCTGGGTCCATGCACCAGTGCCTTTGACGGCACGGGTACTTTTAATCAGCGTGGAAGTTGAATTGTGTGCAACCACGATTTCGCCGTTTCCGTTCCAGATGCAGAGGTTGGGCCAGCCTGTCTTCAGGGTTTCGATGCGCGCAGTGGGAGCGGCTCCCCATGTAGTGCCATTGTAATAGTTGTACCCGGTACCGCGGTCGGCATAGCCTGATACGTCACTCTTGATCCATGCAGCGGCAACAGCCCCGTCGGGCCAGCAAACGACCCGCTCCATCGGAGAGTTGTTTGATTGCATGTCGTAAACAGTCGATACGCCCAGGTTATCATCCATGACAGCCTTTGTATTTGCCACGGCATTCCCCGTATTGAAGAACTGGCACTGGTTGTCAATTGCCGGGGTGTCACGGACATCTGTGAGTTTGACCGACTTGGAAACTTTTGCAGGCATGTACTGTGCCATCACAGCCATACCGCAGAAAATCATAATCGCAAAAAGAAAAAGTCTTTTCATAATTTTTGGTTTTTGGTTTGACAAATGAGATTTACTTCACAAATATAAACCAAAAATAAAAATAAAATTACCAAATATTATTTTTTTTCTTCAGTGCGCTGTTTTAAGGCTGTTTCTTTGGTGTCTACCGGGATTATGTTGGAGCGTTGAAAGGTTAATTCATCGGAAAATATCTTCCGGTATGTAATGTGCCGCTTCGCGAAAACCGCCCCTACCGATTCATGAAGGGCGCGCATCTTCGGGTTAAAATCGCCTACCCACGATAGTTCAAGTTCGGTGATGTGAGGCTTGTGTTTCATCATTTCGTTAAGGTGCCAGAAAATGCCTGATTCAAGGCCGTACCGCTGGTATTTCGGTTTAACTCCCATGATAACAATCCGGGTCCTGGTCATTGTTTTACGGTACCTGAGCCAGAGAAACTTCAGTTTATTTGCAAAATGGAGCTTCCCGTGCAGATGTTTCAGAATCTGGTTCACGTCGGGGAACTGTATAAGGAATGCAACAGGCTCATCCTGGAAATAGACAAACCAGATCATCTCCGGATCAATGAAGGATTTAGCCTTTTCCAGCGATTTCCTGAGCGTTGAAACCTCCATCGGCGTGAAATTTTCATGAAATTTCCAGGCATCATCATAAACCTCCTTCATGTCATTGATATATTGATCGGTCTTGTCAAAGGTAAAATGCCGGAATGACAGTTCGGGTTTGCGCATGCACCATTCGGCAATTTTCCAGAATCGATCCGGGAAGGGTTTGGTAAGGTCAAGATGGTTCGACACCTGTTCGAAATAGAACCTGAACCCATACGATTCAAAGAGGTTCCTGTAATAGGGAGGATTGTAATTCATTCCAAACCCGGGATGGATGAAGCCCTCCACCAGCAATCCCCAGTTCACATCATTCTCGCCGAAGTTGATCGGCCCGTCCATGGCCATCATGCCACGTTCGGCCAGCCAGTCGCGTGACCTGTCAAATAACATGAAGGCTGCCTCCGGGTTGTCAATGCATTCAAAAAAACCCATCCCTCCTGTTGGCTGCTGAAAGGTAAAGGCCTTCTTTTTATTGATAAATGCGGCAACCCTCCCGACCGGACTGCCATTATCATCCAGCAGGATCCATCGGGTTGCCTCCCCGTGACGGAAAAAACTGTTTTGACCGGGGTCAAAAACCGATTCGACCTCAACATCAAGCGGCCTGACATAAAATTCATCACCCTTGTAAATAAAATCAACCAGGTTGAGGAACTGTTCTTTTGTTTTTCGGGAAGAAACTTCGATCAGATACATATAATAAATAGCGAAATGGTGAAATAGCGAAATGGTGAAATAGTGAAATAGCAAAATTACAATTATTACATTTATCTTATTAGCTATCTTTGCAGAGGTTCGCAAAACGCGCATGAAAAGATTAGACCGGTACATACTAAAATCATACCTGGGTCCCCTGGTGATGACCTTTTTCATCTCCCTGTTCATCCTTCTGATGCAATTTCTCTGGAAATACATCGATGACCTGGTTGGAAAAGGGCTGGAATGGTATATCATCGTGAAGCTGTTGTTTTACGCTTCCTCTACCTTTGTCCCGCTTGCATTGCCATTGTCGATCCTTCTCTCCTCGCTCATGATGTTCGGGAACCTTGGCGAACATTATGAACTCGTGAGTATCAAGGCGGCCGGGGTCAGCCTTAGCCGCATCATGCGCCCGCTCATCATTGTTTCAATCTTCATCAGCGCCCTGGGCTTCTATTTTTCAAATGTAATCCTGCCTATCGCCAACCTTAAATTCCTCTCCCTGCTCTATGACGTCCGTGAAAAAAAGCTGGCCTTCAACCTGAAAGAGGGGGTGTTTTATAATGGCATCGAAGGATTTGTGATCCGCGTGGAGAAGAAGGAGAAGGATGGTAATACCATACGCAGGGTGATGGTTTACGACCACACAAAGCGGATGGGCAACATTTCGCTAACCACGGCCGATTGGGGCAAGATGGAGCTTTCGCCTGACAAGCGCTTTCTCGTGTTCCGCCTTTACAACGGAACCAATTACGAGGAGCGGGTCGACCTGCGGTCGAATGAATCGACCCACCCGTTTCAGCGAACCCGGTTCTCCGAAGAATACCAGATGTTCGACCTCTCGGCTTTCCAGCTTACCCATACGGACGAAAGCCTCTTCAAGAAGAATTACGAGATGCAGAATATCAGCCAGTTAACCAAGTCGATCGATTCTATCAGGAGGCAACTGGCCGGTGAGCGACTGACCAATGAGATCCTCTTTATGAACAGCCGTCCTGCTTATTCAAAGGTGGATACCTTATCCTGGAAATTTATCGCTCCGGCTGAAAAATTCAACCCCAGTGTGATCTTCAACTTCAGGGAACACAACCGGTACGGCATTCTTGAAAGTGCCTGCAACAATGCAAGAGCTGCCAAGGTAACCCTCGATGCCTCGGAAGATGCACTTTATATAAAGAGCAAACTTATTTACAAACACGAGATTGTTTATCATAAAAAATTCTCGTTTTCTATCGCATGTTTTCTCCTGTTTTTTATCGGGGCACCGTTGGGAGCCATTATCCGCAAGGGCGGACTTGGGATGCCAGCAGTGGTTTCCACCCTGTTCTTTATCCTGTTCTGGGTAATTTCGTTTATGGGTGAGAAATATGCCGTTGAAGGCGTTGTTCCTCCCTGGGAGGGAATATGGTTTTCTTCGGCAGTACTTATGCCGATTGGTATTTTCCTGACAGTGAAAGCGACCAATGATGCATCCCTGCTCGATATGGATGCATGGATCAGGTTTTTCACCAAAACCTTTAATTTCAGAAGGCCAAAAGCATGAAGATACTCTTCCTATGTAATAAATCGCCGTGGCCGCCGAAAGAGGGCGCCCCCATGGCGATGAACATGCTGATCGAAGGGCTGCTGTCGTCGGGGCACCAGGTAAAGGTGCTTGCCGTGAATTCTTTTAAATACAATATTTCAGCCGGCGAAATTCCGGCAGCCTACCGCGATAAGACAGGAATCGAACTTATTGATGTCGACCTGCGGGTCAAACCTGCCGCTGCCTTTTTGAACCTTTTCACATCCGAGTCGTATCATATAAACAGGTTTATCTCAGGAAAATTCCGCCAGCGATTAACCGAGGTCCTTCAGTCAACCACCTTTGATGTGGTTCAGCTGGAAACACTTTTCATGTGCCCTTACATCGAAACCATCAGGCAATATTCCGGTGCCAGGGTGGTACTGCGTGCCCACAACATCGAACACCTGATCTGGCAAAGAATAGCCGGGGAGACAACGAATCCTTTGAAGCGGTGGTATATCAGCCACCTGGCCCGTACACTGAAGCTTTACGAGGAAGATGTCATCACCAGGGTTGACGGGATCATGGCCATAACCCCGACTGATGCATCCTTTTTCAGGAAAAGTACCCGGGGCCAGTCCAACGAAAAGAACAACCCCCAAAAACCCGTCAACCAGCATTCCTGCATTCCCGTGGCCGACCTCCCGTTCGGTGTCGACCCCGCCAATTATCCCTGCACGCCCGGGGAGGTTGAATACCCGTCGCTCTTCTCGCTTGGTTCGATGAACTGGATACCGAACATGGAGGGAATCCGCTGGTTCCTCTTCAATGTATGGCCCGATATTCACAAACAATTTCCTGCACTGAAATATTACCTTGCAGGGCGTGAAATGCCAGGGTGGATGCTCCATCTGAACCTCCCGAATGTAATCGTGCTGGGTGAGGTGGAGGATGCTGCCGCTTTCCTGTCATCCAAAGCAATCATGATCGTTCCCCTCTTTTCGGGGAGCGGCATCCGCATCAAGATCATCGAAGGAATGGCTGCCGGGAAAACCATTATTTCAACAAGCCTGGGCGCTGAAGGTATTCAATATACCAACCATGAAAACATCCTGATTGCCAATGCCGCATGTGAATTTTTCGATATGATCTCAATTTGTATTGCAGATAAAGGGTTGTTTGAGAAAGTAGGCAAACAGGCACGGGCATTGATTCAAACACATTATTTGCCACAAAATCTGATCCAAAATCTACTCGCTTTTTATAAACAACTCGCCGGATAACCCGGATTTTTATAATTTTGCTTGCTACAAGCCATATTCATGCGATTATTTTTTCTATTACCACGTGTACCATACCCGACTGAAAAGGGGGATAAATTGAGGGCTTTTCACCAGATCAAGCAGCTGTCGAAACACCACGAGATCATACTTTGTGCCCTTAACGACGGTGTGCTGCATGAAGATGCCATTCCTGTGCTGAAAAAATATGTGAAGGCCATCCATATCATTCCGATCCCGAAAACGGCCATCGCCTTCAACCTCTTAAAGACCCTGTTCTCGGGAAAACCCCTGCAGGTGGGCTACTTTTACAATGCCTCCTCGGCAGCGAAGATCCGCGAACTCATTGAACGATACAAGCCTGACCACCTGTTTTGCCAGCTGATACGGGTTGCCGAATATGTAAAGGATATCACGATTCCAAAAACCCTGGATTTCCAGGATGTATTTTCAAAAGGGGTGGAAAGAAGACTATCCACCTCCCCCTTTTACCTCAAGCCGTTCCTGAATATCGAATACAAGCGGCTGCTGCAATACGAACATGCGGCATTCGATGCATTTGACAATAAAATCATCATCTCCGCTCCCGACCGTGACCTGATCCCTCATCCCGACCGCAATAAAATCATTGTAGTTGCCAATGGCGTTGACACCGACTTCTTCAAACCTGTTGAAAGGGAAAAACAGTACGACCTTGTTTTCACCGGGAATATGGGTTACCCTCCCAATATAAAAAGTGCAGAATTCCTTGTTAATGAAATTCTTCCTGAAATTCTGCCCCACAAGCCCGATTTGCGCCTTCTTATCGCGGGGGCTAATCCTCACATCAGGGTCATGGTCCTCAAATCAGCCCAGGTCGATGTAAGCGGATGGGTTCCCGATATGCGCGACTGTTATGCCAGCGCCCGAATATTCATCGCTCCCATGCAGATCGGTACCGGGCTACAGAACAAACTGCTGGAAGCCATGGCCATGCAGGTTCCTTGTATCACATCGCCCCTGGCCTTCCAGGCCCTGAATGCAAAGGAAGGCGAAGACATCCTGGTTGCCCAAACCCCGAAAGAGTACGCAAAACACATACTTACCCTGTTGAATAATCCTGAACAGGCAAAAAAAATCGCTGTCAGCGGATATAACCTGGTTCACCAGCAATTCAACTGGGAAAAGGAAACCGACAAGATCAACCAGCTGATCAATTCGGGAGAACTGAAGAGATAATGCAGGCAATGCAGGCAATGCAGATTTTGTACATTGCAGCAGAGGGCTGGTTCGTTGGGTCTTCGTTTTTTCTTTTTCCCCGCCAGCTTTGAAACCATGATTTTGACATTTAATATTTTACCTTTAACTTTTGAATTTTCATTATGTCCGACGATAAAAAAATCATTTTCAGCATGGTGGGTCTCTCAAAGAGCTATCCGCCGCACAAACAGGTTTTAAAGAACATCTACCTTTCGTTTTTTTATGGTGCCAAGATCGGCATTATCGGGCTGAACGGATCAGGGAAATCGACCCTGCTGAAGATCATTGCAGGCGTTGAGAAGTCCTTCCAGGGCCAGGTGGTGTTTTCACCCGGGTATTCGGTTGGATACCTTGAACAGGATCCCCGGTTCGACGATACAAAAACGGTGAGACAGATCGTGGAAGAGGGAGCCCAGGAGGTCGTAAACCTGCTCAAGGAATACGAGGAGGTAAACAATAAATTCGGAGATCCCCTCAGCGATGATGAAATGGACAAACTGATCAAACGCCAGGGAGAGCTTACCGAACTGCTCGACCAGCATGAAGCCTGGGACCTTGACAGCAAACTTGAACGGGCC
>JBAXFZ010000114.1:0-10494 GCA_037139685.1 Bacteroidota bacterium | reverse complement strand
AAAGATTGATAGCGAACTAAGTATTGCCCATATTATTCAGATGGGCATGCTTCCCCGAAATTTTCCGGATCGGGAGGATTTAGAACTTTATGCATCCCTGGAACCCGCTAAGGCAGTAGGAGGTGACTTGTACGATTTCTATTTCCTGGACGAAGACCATCTTTTTATAGGCATTGGTGATGTTTCCGGAAAGGGGGTGCCTGCCTCTTTGTTCATGGCTACCACGAGAACTTATTTCCGCTCAAGAGTTTCGATTGGAACTCCGATACAACAAACAGTCGAGGAGATAAACAGGGAGATTTGTAAGGAAAATCCAAACCAGATGTTTGTCACCCTGATTGTCGGGATCATTGATTTGCGTTCAGGAACAATGACCTATTGCAATGCCGGGCACAATCCGCCTTTGCTGATCCATCCGTCAGGCGATACCGCGTGTTTACAGGATATCCATGGCATTCCACTGGGAATATTTGATAATGTTGAATATTCCTCAGGTACTGTCCGGTTTAGTGAAGGTGATCTCCTGTTTCTCTATACGGACGGGGTAACCGAAGCAATACGTAAGGACGACGCCTTTTATAGTGAAGAGAGGATGGTTGAATTTATCAGGAACAACCACAGCCTTTCACCTGCCTGTCTCATTAAACTGTTGAAACAGGATTTACAGGAATGGATGGCAGGAGTTGAACAGGCTGATGATATTACACTCCTTGTTGTTAAAAATAAAGGATGAAAAGAGTTGGTGAATAAAACGCATGAAACTATGCAAATTCAGTTATTGAACCGTTTGGACGAATTGGAAAGGCTTGCTGTTGCAATGGATCAACTGGGAAAAGACTGGGGAATACCGGCAAATTATATTATGGAATTAAACCTGGCGGTTGAAGAACTTTTCACAAATATTGTATTCTATGCCTATGATGACCAGGAAAAACATGAAATCGAAATTCTGTTTGAGCATCCGGAAACGGGCTGTGTCCTGATAACCTTATCGGACGACGGCAAAGCCTTCAATCCACTGGAAAATCCGACCGGTGATAATCTCGTTAAATCTCTTGAGGAGCGAGAAATCGGAGGATTAGGCATTCACCTGGTAAGGAAAATGGTCAGTCATATAGAGTACAAGCGCTTAGATGGAAGGAACATCCTGCTTTTAACCCGAAACTTTTAATTCTAAAACCCTATATCATATGGAAATAACAGAGAAAAAAACCGAAAAATGCATGATCATCGGCATAGAGGGCAGGTTGGACACGATCAGCAGCGCTGTTTTTGAAAAACGGCTTATGGAACTGATAGATAATCAGATCATCAGGATCCTTGTCAATTGCTCGCAGATGGATTATATCAGCAGTTCCGGGTTGAGAACCCTTTTACTTGCCTTGAAAAGAATCGCGCCGGCCAATGGAAAGTTTGTTCTGTGCGAATTGGGTGAGAATATCCAGGAAATCTTCGCGATATCCGGGTTTAATAAAATTTTTGAGATCTATCCCGGTGAGGATGAAGCGCTCGGGATGTTTTAATTAATCATACGCAAAAATCAGCCATGGAAAACCTAGAATATTGGAAAAACTCGCTGCAAGGTTCGACTTTGCATATCCCATTTTATTTTTCGGGTGAGGGCGAAGGTACACGAAACATCTCCATTCAATTCAAATTGAATGCCGGGCAGCAAAATAGCCTGAAGCAATTCATCTCCTCCGGAAAATATGATATTTCAACACTTTACACGGCAATATGGGTTGCGCTGCTTTCCCGTTATGCCGATCAGGATGAAATTATCGCGCTTTTAACGGGATATGGAATTCCGCTGAAAGTGACACTGACCAAAGAAACAAATATCGCGGGATTGATCACGCTGATTACCTTGCAAATGGATGAAGGTAAGAAATATCCCCTGGGGAATTTTGATCAGTTAATTGACTCGTTAGCCAACGGGTTCAAAACAAAGGTAAACGGGGGCATCGTGGCCATAAGGGAGGTTAAGAATCGCTCTTTTTTCTCGCGTGATCTCAAGCCATTTACTATCCAGTTTGAATTTGAACCGGAAAACCCGGAATCTCTTGGAATTCTGTTTAGTGACAGACTGGAAGAGTTCTATGTAAAGCAAATGGGCGATCATTTTATCTCGTTACTGGAAGGAGTCATGGCAGAACCGGAAGCAAGCCTTTGGTCTTTTCCCATCATCACGAGAGATGAAAGTCAACGAATACTATTTGATTTCAATAAAACGGATGTGAGTTTTCGCGAGGATGTTACGCTTCACCAGCTTTTTGAAGAGCAGGTTCTCAGAACCCCCGATAACATTGCCGTGGTTTACAAGAATGAAAGCATTACCTACAGGGAATTGAACGAAAAGGCGAATCGCCTGGGTCATTCCATCAGAGGCTTCTACCGGACATTATATAAACAGGATATACTTCCGGATACCCCTATTGGAATCTGTATGGACAGGGGCGTTGGGATGATCGTGGCAATTCTGGGTATTCTCAAGTCAGGCTGCGCATACATGCCTATTGATCCGGACTATCCCGCCGATCGCCTCCGGTTCATGATGGATGACGCCCTTGCACCTTTGGTTGTAACAGAAATGGTCAACCTTGATAAACTTCTTTTTTTAAATCAAACAGACTATGGCGTAATTTCTCTTGACGGGGGCTGGGGGGTCATCTCGAAATATTCAGAGAAGAATCCCGAGCCCATCAACAATTCACGTAACCTGGCTTATATCATCTATACTTCAGGCTCCACAGGCCGACCCAAAGGCGCCATGATCGAACACCGGAACGTGATCAACTATGCTTTCTTTGATAAAAAAATGCGAGATATCAAACCGGGAAACCGCGTTCTTCAATTTTCCTCGATAAACTTTGACATGTCCGTGGGAGATATATTTCCTGCATTGTTATTCGGGGCCACACTCTACATTACCCATTATGAGCTGAGAATGGATCCGGAAGCTTTGTTAGCTTTTCTTAAGGAACAGGCTATCAACAGTATATTCTTGACTCCCGCCGTGCTATGTGCCATGCCGAAAGAAGATGTCCCTTCACTTAAATACATATACGAAGGGGGCGAGATTTGCGACAGGGAAACATTAAATTTCTGGAGTAAAGGAAAATCCTTATTCAATGTTTACGGGCCCACCGAGGGTACGGTTATTTCAAATGGTTGTACCTATAACGAAAAGAGTTTAAGCACTGAAATTGGCCCGCCGAACGACAACATGAAAGTTTATGTTCTCGACAATTTTTTGAATCCAGTGCCAATAGGGGTCCCCGGTGAACTTCATATCGGTGGGATAGGCGTGAGCAGGGGATATTTGAATCGTCCTGAACTTACAGCCGAACGGTTTATTATAAACCCCTTTAATACCCCTGAAGAAAAAGCCGGGGGAAATAATCTCAGGCTTTACAAGTCGGGCGACCGCGTACGGTGGCTCAAAAATGGTTCAATTGACTTTCTTGGCCGGGTGGACTTTCAGGTGAAAATTAGAGGATTCCGCGTTGAACCGGGCGAAATTGAAACCGTTCTTTTGTCGCATGGAGAAATAAAAGAATGTGTCGTGGTTCCCTATGAGGAGGGCAATGAAAATCGTCTGGCTGCTTATTACGTGCCAATGCCCGAAACATCGCCGGCTATCACTGACTTGAAAGCTCATCTGGCAGAGTTTTTGCCCTATTTTATGATTCCGACGGTATTCATGGAACTTGCTGAAATGCCTTTGTCGCCTAACAACAAAATTGAGCGCAAGTTATTACCGCCGCCTACAACAGGCCTTTTATGCTCCAGGGATCAATCCCCGCTGGAATACGTGGCTCCTGAAACTCCCCACGAAGTGATGATTTCAGAAATCCTTCGCGTTATCATGAACCTCGAGAAAATCAGCGTTGACAGCGATATCTTCGACATGGGAGTTCATTCCCTGATGGCCGCGAAGATAGCCTCCGAGATAAGAAAGAAATTTTCCAAGAAGATTGAACTCAAAGATATTTTTGAGCATCGGAATATCAAAAGCCTCGCGAAATTTATCTCGGAGATAACCGTGAATGAAAAAGCGGAACTTATTTCAATTTCACGGGTTCACAACAGGAAAAACATTCCACTTTCATTTCAGCAGGAACAAATATGGTTTTTAAGCAAACTTGTTCCCAACAACAGGGCTTATAATTTTCAGTTTACACTGACGCTGAAAGGTAAGCTCGATAAAAAAATCCTGGTGAAGTTTCTCAATGAAATGGTTATCCGCCATGAGATATTGAGAACAACTTTTCATGAAGGCACTCGGGGCCCGGTTCAGATTGTTCATGCCCCCTGGAAGGTGAAACTTAATGAAGCCGACCTGACCGTTCTTCCTGAAGATAAAAAAGCCGGAGAAGCTGAAAAACTGATAGAAAAAGTGCTATCCCACTCCTTCGACTTTAGCAAACTTCCGCTTATTTCGTGGAGCTTGTTTAAAATCAGTGAGGAAGAACATATTTTCCTTCACATGGAGCATCATTTTCTTCATGATGGATGGGAAGCCGGTATTTTCCTGCGAGAAATGAAAGCGTTTTATTGCGCGTGCCTTGAAGGCAAGCCCTCGCCTCTCCCGGAACTGCCAATACAATATGCAGATTACACAATTTGGCAACGCAACAATCTTTCGGGCGACCGTCTTGAGGAAAAAATAAGTTACTGGATTAATAAAATAAAGGATTACCCTACCGTCTTGAACCTGCCGGCCGACCATCCGCGTCCATTTGTACAGAGTTTTAACGGTAGCGCCATAAGGCTTGATTTAAAAAGAAGCCTGTATCATTCGCTGCGCGAATTCAGCAGGAATAACAAGGTAACTCTTTTTAATACAATGTACTCCGCCTTTTCCATTTTGATCTCAAAATACAGCCGGCAGTCACAGTTTCTCATCGGCACCGGGGTTGCCAACCGCAATTTAAAGGAAACAGAGGGGCTGATGGGGATGTTCGTGAATACCGTTCTTCTTTATTCCGATCTGTCAAATAATCCAACCTTTCAGGATCTTATAAATACAACAAAGGCGAGCATGATTTACGATGCCGCTCATTATGATATCCCTTTCATGCATATCGTTGAGAGGCTGAAAGCAGGCGTCACTCCCGGGCGAAACCCCTTGTTCCAGGTATTATTCGCGTTTCACGACAGCGATGTTCCTCTTCTCGATTTTGGAGGACTTCATGGCGAATTGTTCGAAAAACACAATGCCACTTCCAAATTGGATATGAATGTCATTTGCATTCCAAGAGCCGAACAACATGTAGCCACCGAATCAGCTCACTTGGAAACGGAAGATATTACCATTGTTTGGGAATACAACAGCGATATTTTCGAGAGAGAAACTATACAAGGAATGTTTGATCATTACATGGTTCTCCTTGAAGAAGTCATCAAGTTCCCTGAAAAAAAGGTTCAGGATATTGATTTGCTTGATCAAAAAGAGAAACAGAAGGTTTTACGCGATTTTAATGACAATGCTATTCATTATAACAGGAATAAAACCATAAAAGAACTTTTCGAGGAGCAGGTTAAGAAACGGCCCGATAAGATCGCCATTATTCATAACGGGAAAGAACTTTCTTATCGGGAGTTAAATTTAAAAGTCAACAGGTTTGCTGACAAAATAACGACCATGTACAGGAATCATTTTGCTGGCGAATCTCTATATAATAAGCCAGTTGGCGTGTGTTTGGAACGCGGACCCGGTATGTTAGTCGGAATATTGGGAATTCTGAAATCCGGGGGGCATTATGTTCCACTCCTTCCTCATTTTCCTGAAAATCGGCTGAAATTTATCATGGAGGATTCTGATATCAAGATCATCTTTTCAGAAAACAACATTGTTAAACAATTACCCTTTCTGCCTGAACAGGGAAGAATCGTTGTGTCTCTTGACGAGGATGTAGAGGATAACGCTAATATACGTGACGAGAACCCGGATAATATTAACAACTCCGGGGATATAGCATACATTATATACACTTCAGGTTCCACCGGAAACCCGAAAGGAGTGACAATACCTCATATCGCTGTAAATAACTTTGTTGAATCGGTCAAGGCGGATATAATTTCTGAAAATGATATTATTGCACAAAGCGCCAACTTCGCCTTCGACGCTTCTATTTTTGAATTCTGGGGAACGTTACTGACAGGTGCAACTCTCGTGATTATTGACTCTCACAAGGTTGAGGATTTCACCCTGTTGAAAAAGGAAATTTCTGATAATAAAATCACATCTGCCTGGTTTACAACTTCCCTGTTTAATGCGATTGTTGATTGCGACGCAGAGCTGCTATTTCCACTCAAATCCGTGTTGTTTGGCGGTGAAGCATGTAATGTAAGCAGCGTTAAAAAATTACTTGAGGTGAAACCGCCATCGCTCATGCTCGTCAACGGTTATGGACCAACAGAATGCACTACTTTCAGCGCGTACTGTATGATTACAGATCAGTACAAGGAGAGCGATATTATCCCAATTGGAAAGCCACTCCACAACTATTCTGCCTACATCCTGGATACGAAACTAAACCCCCTGCCAGTGGGCGTTCCGGGAGAACTGTATATTGGCGGTGACTCTCTTGCAATAGGTTATCTTAACAGGGCTGAACTTACCAAAGAACGGTTTATTGAAAATCCGTTTGTGTCGAAAGGTGATAAAGAGATGCATAGAAATACCCGCCTTTACAAGACAGGCGACTTGGTGAGATGGCTACCGGATGGCAATATCGAGTTCCTCGGACGAACAGACTTTCAGGTAAAGATTCGCGGCTTCAGAATTGAACCCGAGGAAATTGAGACTGTGCTTCTAAGGCATGAGGATGTAAAACAATGCGTTGTAATACCGTGGAATCAACAGCTTATAGCCTACTGGGTTCCCAGGGATAACGCGGTTGCCCGGGAAGATATGAAGACGTTCCTTGGCCGTCAACTCCCGGCATTCATGATTCCAACGGCTTTCATCAAGATGGAATCATTCAAACTAAATAGCAATTTTAAAGTTGACAGAAGTAAACTCCCAATCCCTAAATTAGAAGATATAATGTCATCTAAAAGAGAATATAACCCACCTATTACGTTGACGGAGGTTACACTTGCTGATATATGGAAAGAACTTCTAACTCTTGACAAAATAAGCGTCAACGATAACTTCTTTGAAATTGGAGGCAATTCCATTCTCACGGTAAGAATGCTTTCAAGTGTCAAGAGGAAGCTTGGAACGGATGTGAATATATCACAAATGTTTGCACAGCCCACCATTGCTTATCTGGCAGCGTTTATTGATGGCACGGGAATAACATCCGGCAAATCCGAAAACAATCTGAGTTTAGCGCTGAAGGATTCTGAAATGGTTGTCAAGGTTGAGAATACAAAATCAGAACGAGAACAACAACCTTCTTGTATTCTCCTTACCGGCGTCACCGGGTTTTTGGGGGTTTATCTTCTTGATGGGTTGATTAAGAAAACCAATGCTGACATTTATTGCCTGATAAGAGGCAAGGATATTGAGGATGTTCAGATGCGTTATGAAGCAACACTTGACTTGTATAAAAAGGAGTACTTGAAAAATCACCCAAGAGTAAAACTTGTAAAGGGAAATTTAGCAGAAATAAATCTTGGAATGGATGATGCCACCCTGAAAATGATGAATGATAAAATTGATTCCATATATCATTCGGGAGCCATGGTCCATCACATGTATGATTATAATACGATGCGAAAATCTAATGTTTTATCGACTTTTGATCTGCTTAAAATCGCGGCCACAGGTAAAAAGAAAACCCTCAATTATATTTCTACTTTGAGTGTGGCAAGTATCCGGGATGTAAATGGATATACAGTAGAGATTAATACTGAAGATTCACCCTTGTCAACGAACGGTTATACATTGACCAAGTGGGTTTCAGAGAAAATATTAAATAATGCTCAAGGCATTGACATTAATATTTTCAGACCCGGCAACATCACCGGCGACACAAAACATGGAATCTGTCCACCTGAAAAGAACCATGCTCTTCTTCTTATGAAAGGATGTATTCAAATGGGAGCGTCGCCTGACTGGAAGAGATCAATGGAAATGACCCCGGTTGATATCCTTGCCGATGCTATTATTGAACTGGCGACTACCTCGCGCGGGGTTAATACCTACAACATGAACAATCCCCATGAGATCACCTGGCGGGAGTATATTGATATTATTGAAAGCGACGGGTTTAAAATGGAGCTTCTTCCTGTGAATATCTGGAAGGAAAAACATCTTGCAATGGCAGATGAGAAAAATGCCATGTATCCAATCAGGGAATTCTATTTGAAAGAAAGGAAAGATATCATGACCAGGGAATGGAAGACCTTTTCACGTTGGAATTCCAGGGAAGTCATGGAAAAAACGCTTTTAGCGGGTATTCATTATCCGGAAAAATATGATGATTATTTCAGGTTGATTTTAAATTATCTCAAGGAAATAGCATTTTTAACCAATTAAAAACGAGAAATATGAACTATGATTTTATCATTGTAGGATCGGGAGCTGGAGGTGCAACTCTCTCGAAAGAACTTGCAAAAAAAGGCAAAACAGTCCTTGTCGTGGAATCGGGCAATAATGTTTTTCCCCTGCCATTTGTACTTGAGAAATCGGTAGAAGGAACTGATATATTCACTGCTTATGGCGCTGGAGGCGCGACCGTGTTAGCTAATGCAAATGGTGTGCGTAGCCTGGAAAAACAACTTGCTGAATTCGGTATTGTGTTGGATAAAGAATACACGGAACTTGAAAAAGAGACCGGGCTGGCACCGATTCATGATTCTCTTCTTTCCCCTGATGGTTCAATCAGATTGCTTGAACTCTGTAAGAAAGCCGGGATTGGAATGCAAAAAATGCCCAAATTCATTGATCATACAAAATGTACAAGATGCGGGAATTGCAGTTTGGGGTGTCCGTCCGGGGCAAAATGGACGGCCCTGAGTTTTCTCAGGGAAGCTGAATCTCTTGGGGCAGATGTAGTCTATAACACCAAAGTCGAAAAAGTAATCGTACAAAATGGCAAAGCCAAAGGGGTAGATTGCATTTCTGCAAACGGAACTGTTAAATACTATGGTAATTCTATCGTCCTGGCAGCAGGCGGAATTAAATCCCCGGTTATCCTGCAGAACTCAGGCATTAAAAATGCCGGGCAAAATTTATTCATTGATATTTGCGAGTTTTATTATGGCATTACTCCCGATATTGATTTATCACATGAACCGCCAATGCAACTTGTTAACACGGAGTTTTTGGAGAAAGAAGGATTTATGCATTCTACAGGTTCCTTAAAGGATAAAAGCAAACTGAAATATTATCTTAAGGACAATGTAGATGCCTATATGAACAATAATTTGTTTGCCGTAATAGTCAAAATCAGAGATGAGGCAAAGGGAAGAATCTTTCCTGACGGTACCTTCTCTAAAACAGCCACTGCACAGGACAGAAAACGTCTTGATAATGGAGGAGAGGCAGCAAGAGACCTTTTAATGGTTGCCGGAGCTAAGTCCGACACAATTCAAAAGCGGGAAGGTATATATGGCGGGCATAACGGGGCATCTGCGGCTATTGGGGTTGTGGTTGATAAAAACTTGCAGACAAAAATTGAGAACCTTTTTGTATGTGATGCAAGCATTTTACCAGAGTCGCCAGGACTTCCACCCATGCTCACAATTATGGCTGTTGCAAAATGGTTCTCGAAAAAATGGTAATAGAATGACATGGATAATTCAATTAAAATCTCATGGTGGAGACATATGCTACCCCCGCAGGCAGAATGTATGAAATGTTTTACTTCGACAGAATGTATCCTTATTTAAATTCTGAGCGAAGGGAGCATATAAATTCATTCCTTCATGCTGAAGATGCAATTAGATCACTTGCCGGAGATTGGTTGGCAAGGATAGTGTTGTCTGAAAAACTTCATTTGAATTTTTCGGAAATTTTAATTGATCATGATGAAAACGGAAAACCTTTTTATAACGCTTCTTCCGGTATTCATTTTAATATATCACATTCCGGTGATTGGTCAGTTTGTGCTGTATCCGAATTACCTGTAGGGATAGATATAGAAATGGTACAGCCGATAGACTTAAGTATTGCAAGGGATTGTTTGACGGAAAATGAATTTGAAACAATGACTGATTTTACAGTAAGAAAAGAACAGTTAGATTATTTCTACACTATATGGACAATTAAAGAAAGCTATCTTAAAGCGGTAGGCTCAGGTTTTTCCAAAGCCCCTTATTCTTTTGGAACAGAACTAAATAACCATCAAATCCGTCTCAACGGCGATGTTGAAAGAGGATACTGTTTCAGGCAATATAATTTCGATAACGACGGCTACAGACTTTGCGCTTGTAGCTTAGAAACTCAATTTAGTAACAAAATAAAAATCCGCATTCCGGAATTTGATTAAGCACTTTCATACCAGTAAGGAAAAACAGCAGCTATGATAACTCTTT
>JBAXFZ010000113.1:0-10504 GCA_037139685.1 Bacteroidota bacterium | reverse complement strand
GAACCGGGTACCCGGTAGAATTTGTCAAAGAGCTTGGCCAGGGTGGTCTCCGGGACCCCCGGCCCGCTGTCGGAAACGGTGATCGCAACCCTTGCACGGGACATGGCGCTGATCGTGATCGTGACCGGGGTTCCTGCCGGGGTGTACATTGCCGCATTATGGATGATATTGACCAGAGCCTGGACCAGCAGGCTGATGTCGCCCCTGACCGGTAAAACTTCTCCCGATAAAATCACACCCGGGGGATGTTCCGCCAGTTCTGTTTCCAGGATGCGAAGCGCCATTCCTACAAGATCTTCGGGATCACAAAGGCTTAGTTTCAGATTCAGCCTGCCCGACTCGATGCGTGACATGTCGAGAATGTTCTCAACCAGGAAATTCAGCCTTTTCGCAGCTGCTTCAAGTTCGCCGGTAACCTGTTTCCGGGCCTCGGGCAGCTCCGAGGTCAGGGGATCCTGGAGGTTTGAAACAGCAGCGGAGATGATGGCAATGGGTGTGCGCAGCTCATGTGAAACGCTGTTCAGGATGGTACTGAACAATTTTTCAGACTCTTCCGAAATCTCCCTGACCTTCGCAAGGTCAACGCTGATCTCGCGTTCGAGGGCAGAGGTCACCTGCGAGATAAAGCCGCGCACGAGCGAAAGGGTTTCATCATCAGGCAACTTGTCAGGTTCAAACCGGATCCCGATCACCCCGAAAAGTCCGCGGGGATCCTTCAGCGGAAAGAAACCATCAGCTGCGCTCCCGGTCCCGGAAAAGAGGGTGACCGCCCTGGTAAAGGTTGCTTCACCAAAGAGAGCGGGATTGCCGAAGGCCCGTCGGGCGAGGGTGTTCCCGTTTTTTTCGCGCAGGAAGATGACGATGTCGGCGTTGAAATGGTGCCTGAAACTTTCACGGCTTCTTCTGACCACATCCTTGATCGAGGTTGCATTGTTGAGGGATTCCAGGAACCGGTTCAGGGCCCGCAGCCGTTCGCGGCTTCGCAGCAGGTCCAGCCGGCTTTTCCTGATCCTGGTGATGAGCATGGCCCCGACAAGGCCGACCATCAGGTTGGCGATAAGGGAGATGATATCATGAACCCGGTGGATATGGAAATTGAAAACAGGCGGGATGAAAAAGAAATTCCATACAGCTGATGACAGCACTGCTGCAAAGAAAACCGCTCCCCGGCCCAGGATCAGCGAGAGCAGGGAAATCACCATCAGGAAAATCAGGCCGACTGCCTGGTAACCGATCAGCGGGGCCGCCGGATAGCAGGCTGCCACGACGAAAATCACCACAAGCAATGCCACAAAGTAATCCTTTGGGCCGGATCGTAATGTCAGTTTTTTCGGGCGCTCAATAAAACCCGGCATGACATCCGGAGGTGATTCGAGAGCCGGGTCAATTGCGTTCTGATTCGTTGGAATCCTCTTCGTCATCATCGTCATTAAAGGCCTCGGCCAGGGCTTCAAGGAAATTCACAAGGAAAAGGAACCCCCAGGCAGAAATGGCCATTTCCCTGTATTCGACGATAAAGGTACATAAAATCAGGTCACGCAGCCAGAGTGCCGTAAATACCACTGCCAGGAGATAGATGGTCAGAAGTGCCGGCACGACGGGTTTAAACAGGGGGTTGAAACGAAATACCGTTCTCAGAAAAATGTTCAAAATAACGCGGCCAGCCTGTTTTATGTTTTTCATTTTTGCTTGCTCTTTTGGAATCCGCCCTTTCTCCCGCTTTCCCGAGGGGAGTTTAAACGGGTCACGGGGTCATTTCAACATGCAGGTGGCTCCTGATAGGGATCATCACCATGATGATGCCCTTGTGCGAAAGCCGGTTCTGGATGGCAAACTGCGTCTGGTTGTGCAAAAGCCGCTGGAATGCGGTGGCTTTCGGCAACAGGAACTGTCCAACAAAAAAGACACTCTGCGGAAAACGCTTCTGGATCGCTTTAGCCTCCTCCTTGATCTCATCCGCCACGTCGGTTCCCAGTGAATATTTGATCTCGGCATGATGGCCATAGTGCTGTGCCAGTTTCCGGTACTGTTCAAGATCCGCCTTCAGCTTCTCCTCCAGGTCGTGGAGTTCGGCATTACCCCTGAAATTGCCTGCATCCACAATTCCCACCCCTAGGAAGACAATGTTTTTATATTCCCTGAAATCATGGTGCACCCGCATAAAGGTGCAAAGGCCAAGCCCGTTGTAGCCGCTTACGCAGATCACCGCTGTTTTGTCATCGGTGGAATAAACATCCGAAAGCACTGAATAATCGGGGTAGTTCGCATACAGCTCCTGCACCTGGTGCAGCATTTTTCCGTTGAGCCGTTTTACCAGCTTGTCAGCGTAGTTGTAGTGCCGTTTGATCATTGAAACAGCCAGGATGAGTGAAGATGTAATGACCAGGGTTACCCAGCCTCCCTCCATGAATTTCGTTGTAACGACCGATGCCAGGATAAAAACCGTGATGATCAGCCCTACCCCGTTCACCAGGAACCGGTGCCACCATTGCTTGTCCTCTTTTCTCACCTGCCACCAGTGGCGTACCATCCCCGACTGTGAAAGGGCAAAGGTTATAAACACGTTGATACTGTAAAGCACGACAAGGATGACAATGGATCCCCCGGTAAGCCAGAGCACAAGCAAGGCAAGGGTTCCCATGAAGAGAATGCCGTTCTGGGTAACCAGCCTGTCGCTGAGAACGGTAAATTTCCTGGGAAACCATGAATCCTGGGCCATCGACCCGATCACCCTGGGACCATCCAGGAAACCTGTCTGTGCAGCAATAAACAGGAGAAAAGATTCAGAGATCAGGGTGATAAAAACAAACACAAGGCCCATGTTTTTACCCCAGCTGGCTGTCATCGCCTCCAGGAAAACGGCATTCATTGTCTTTCCCTGGACGGGGTTGAGTTTGAACATCGAGTAGGCAAGCAGTAACCCGAAAACCGTTATAGCCAGTGAGATTCCCATGTAACGCATGGTGAGCAGCCCGGTCTTGATCCTGGGCTCCTTCAGGATCGGAATCGAATTGCTTACGGCTTCCAGACCGGTATAGGTTCCGGCTCCCATGCTGTAAGCCTTCAGGATCAGAGCCAGCACTCCCATTGTCCCGAGCGCCTCCTTGGCAAGATGGTAATCTTTCACGGCATCATGATAAACAACAGGAACCTGGCTGGCATGGCCGAAAATCACATAAAGAATGGCCACCGCATGGGTGAGGACAAACAAAATGAATACCGGCATGAGGAAATATACCGATTCCTTTATTCCGCGCAGGTTTATGAGAATAAGAATGATGATCCCCGCAGAAGCCACAACGACCTTCATCGACTGGTATTCGTGCGGGAGGAGGCTGAAGATGGCATCGGTGCCGCTGGCGACCGACACGGCGATTGTGAGCACATAGTCAACCAGCAGCGAGCATCCGGATATCATCCCGAGTTTCGGGGATAAAAGTTTCGTAGCCACCCGGTAGCCACCTCCTCCCGACGGGAAGAGGCGTATGATCTGGGAATAGCTGGTGCTGATGATCAGGATGGTGAGAACGATGCCGATGGCAACAAAAATGGCCAGGCTGTGGTAATGGCCAAGGGTCCGGTAGGCTTCATCGGGGCCGTAGCAGGAGCTGGAGAGACCGTCGGAACCGAGCCCGATCCAGGCAAAAAAGGCGATCAGGGTAAGCCTGTGGAAAATCTGGTCATCCTTGAGGTCGCGGGCCTTTCCTATGAAAAGGTTTCGGAGCCGGTGAAATATCGATGGTGATGGTTGTCTGTTCATGTTGTTACCAGGTCGGTATGTGCAACCGGCAAAATAACGGCAGCGAACATTAAAACCTTATTAAGATTGGGGAGGGAAACATTAAGAAAGTATTAATGCAGGAATGCAGGAATGCAGGCAATGCAAACAATGCAAACAATGCATGCAATGCAAACAATGAAAACAATGCAAGCAATGCAGACAGTGTGCGTAGTGCGAAAAAAAAGGGGGGGGGACTTCTATTTATTCACCATAATCTTTTTTACCCGGTGAGTGCTGTTGTTATCCTTGACAAGGGTGGAGATGGCAAACAGAGACTTTCTGAAATCAAAACAATTATCGGTTAAATTATGTCACTTCCTGGCCTGGAGAGGAAACCACCGACAAACTGCTTCTCCATCGCCTCAATTTTTTCGAAGTTGCTCCATTTGAAATTTTTGCGCCTTCCGTTGGGATCCCAGGAATAGACATTGAGGAACATCTTGCCGAAACTCAGGTGGCGTGAGTCGTAATATTTGGCATAGGCCACCTGTTCTCCGGTCTTTATATCATTCCCGATAAAGGAAAACTTCATGTGAAGCAGCGTTTTGTTGACCAGTGCGTCGACGATGGCCGTGCGCAGCGGCTCGTTCGGCGGGTCATCCAGGTTCAGGTCGTAATAGAGGATTTTCTCCAGGTCTGGAAGTTCCTCTTCGCAGCGGAAGGCCCTCACGCGGGTATTGTTTTCGATAGTCCATGCTTCGAATTTGCTTTTCAGGTCGATGATGTCGCGTCCCTTGTTCCCGAGGCGGAGAGAAAGGAAATAGTGATTTTTTCTAAGCCGGATGTAAACCTTTTTGGTTGTGAAGACATCCTGTGGCCGCTTGATCACAAAATAGACCAGGAACCCGGAGAAGATGGAGGTGAAGAAAAGGGAAATCGTCGACTGGAACATGACGATCTGCCTGCCAAACTGGGTAACCGGGTGAATGTCGCCATACCCGATCGTGTGAAAGGTGACAATGCTGAAATAGACCGCCTTTTCAAAATTTATTCTTTCATTGTTGAGTTTTAAATAGGGAGTCATCTCAATACTCTGGGAATTGTAGTAAATCCAGGCAAATCCAAAGATAAAAACCAGGTAGATCCCGAGCGAGATCAGGATAAAGACAAGTACTTCGCGGGTTTTGAAACGAAAGTTCATCCTTCTTTAATTAGAAAAGTGACGAGTATTGCGGATAACAAAGTAACAAAAAATCGGTATAAAAGTTGCTTTTTTTCTTAATTCATACTCTGTCAGTACGTGGCTGACAGTAAGCAACAGGCACCCTTCGGCAGCCCCGATGAAATGCCTTTTCGCTATTTCGCCATTTACTCACGATCGTTTTTATTTTTTTCCGGGTGTTCGTGATTGCTACGCAATTCGCTATTTCGCTATTTAATAATTAATTAATCTTTGTCTTTTGTCTGTATATCAGAAAATTAATGTACCTTTGCACCCCCAAAAAACAAGTATTATTATGCCATTAAACAAGCTCAGAAACATAGGAATAGCTGCACACATCGATGCCGGCAAAACTACTGTAACAGAACGAATTCTCTTTTTTTCCGGGACAAACCGGAAGATGGGAGAGGTTCATGACGGCGCAGCAACCATGGATTTCATGAAGCAGGAACAGGAACGCGGGATCACCATCGCCTCCGCTGCCATTACCTGTGCCTGGAAAGGCCACCAGATTAACCTGATCGACACCCCCGGGCACGTTGACTTTACCATCGAGGTGGAGCGTTCGCTTCGTGTGATCGACGGCATGGTTGCCGTATTCTGCGCCGTTGGCGGTGTGGAGCCGCAGAGTGAAACCGTCTGGAACCAGGCCGACCGCTACAGGGTGCCCCGTTTTGCTTTCATCAACAAGATGGACCGCACGGGTGCCGATTTCGGTGCCGTCGTTTCGCAGATGAACAAATACCTCGATGCAAATGCAGTGCCCTTCCATCTTCCCATGGGTGCCGAGGAACATTTTTCAGGAATCATCGATATCATCGAGCGCAAAGCATGGATCTTCCAGGAGATGGAACAGATCGAAACGGCTATTCCTGAAGAATACAAGCAGAAAACCGAAGAGGCCCGTGCATGGGCTGTTGAGAAACTTGCCGAATTTCATGACGACATCATGGAATTGTTCATGGAGGACAAAGAGGTTTCAGCTGAAATGATGAAAAAGGCGTTAAGGGAATCGACCCTTAAATTGCTGATCACCCCGGTATTCTGCGGCGCCGCTTATAAGAACAAGGGTGTACAGATGCTGCTCGACGCAGTTGTCGACTACCTCCCCTCCCCGATCGATGTTGGTGCCGTTACAGGAACCGACCTCGACGACCCGGAAAAACTGCACACCTGCCATCCTTCGCCAAAAGAGAATTTTTCGGCCCTGGCATTCAAACTGATCCATGATCCGTTCGTCGGCCAGCAGACTTTCACCCGCATCTTCTCAGGTACCATCAGGAGCGGCATGCAGGTTTTCAACTCCACCAAGGGCAAACATGAGCGCGTAGGACGTATTTTCAGGATTCATGCAAAGGACCGCGAGGAAATTGCCGAAGCGGGCCCGGGCGACATCGTTGCTTTGATCGGGATGAAGGTCACTAAAACAGGCGACACCCTCTGCAGCGACGAACACCGCTTCCTGCTGGAGACCATCCACGTTCCGCCCAGTGTTATCGAATTGAAGATTAACCCGGTGAAACGTGCCGACCAGTCGAAACTAGGAGAGGCGCTGCACAAACTGGCCATGGAAGATCCCTCCTTCAACGTCCGTTTTGACGATGAAACCGAAGAGACCGTCATTGCCGGGATGGGTGAACTTCACCTGGAGATCATCGTCGACCGCCTGAAAACCGAATTCAAGGTTGATGCGATTGTTGGCGAACCAGCCGTCGCCTTCCGTGAAACCATCACCACGGAGGTTGAATCGAACTACAAGCATTCAAAGCAAACCGGCGGCAAAGGCCAGTTTGCCCACGTGCTGATGCGCATGGAGCCGAACGAAGGCAAAGGATACGAATTCATCGAAAAGATCAAGGGCGGCAATATTCCCGCCGAATATATCCCTTCGGTCAACAAGGGCATTCTCAAAACGCTCGAGCGTGGCGTACTGGCCGGTTACCCGGTTGTGGACGTCAAGGTGGTGCTGCTCGACGGCAGTTTCCATCCCGTCGACAGTTCCGACATGGCCTTCCAGACCTGCGCCTCGATCGGTTTCAAACAGGGCTTCATGAAGGCCGACCCCGTATTGCTGGAGCCGATGATGAAGGTCGAGGTGAATACCCCCGACGAATATATCGGCGATGTGGTGGGAAACCTCAACCGCCGCCGCGGAAAAATCGAAGCCATGCGCCGTTACCGCAAGGGATCGCAGAAGGTCAACGCCTTTGTGCCCCTGATGGAGATGTTCGGATATGCAACCCAGCTGCGCAACATTTCAAGCGGCAGGGCCAACTACTCGATGGAGTTCTACAAATACACCCCGCTGCCGAAACTCCTCCAGGAAGAGGTGCTGAAGAAGATCGCCGACGAAAAGAAGGCAGCCAAATAAGGATTATTCTCTTATAAAATGTGGCATTTCAAGGGGGATCTCGAGTGAAAGCTCGATGATCCCCCTGAATTTTTCATCAACAAACCAGGGGGACTGGTAGATGATCTTCCGCTTTCCCTTTTTCTCAATCGTATAAACATTGTTTTTCCCGCTTGCCATCATCTCCAGGATCTTTTTCCGCGATGATTCCGAGTGGCACTCCATCAGGTCCCTGCCTATGATATCCCGGCCGCCGTCCTTTTCATAGGCGGCGATGGCCTTTTCGTTCATATAGATGACCTTGCCTGCGGCATCGCTCACGATCACGTTCCCGTCGAGTTTTTCAATCCATTCCATGTTCAGAGGTTTTCGGCAAAAATAGGAACCTTTTATAAATAAAGGCGAATTGCGAAACAGTGAAATATTCCGTTAAATTTGTAACTGATGGCAAGAAAGACCATCTAACCTGTCAAATTCATTATCATGGAACCAAAAAGATTATACCGTTCGAACAGAGACCGCGTCATTGGAGGCGTTTGCGGAGGCCTTGGCAAATATTTCAACCTGGATCCCGTCATAATAAGGGTTGCCACCGTCGCACTGTTTTTTGCAGGATTCATTGGCTTGCTGGGCTATATCATCGCCTGGATCATCGTGCCTTCAGAACCGGGAAGCTGATAGCAGCAGGAAATTTCCCCTTTATTTACGGTGCTGTATAAACACACCAGGAAACCGGGCGGATCCGGATGACCGGTTTCCCAAGGCATCGTTTTACACGACATCTGCCTATGCCATTAGCCCTGTATATAAGAAAGCATAACATTTTCCTTATTGCGCTCCTTTTTTTCCTGGCGAACTTTATCCTTAAAATCCTGTTTGTCTCAGGAAATGAAATCGCCATGGACGAGCCGTTCAGCATCTATTATGCCCAGATGGATCTCCCCTCGGTTTTCAGGATGCTGAAGACCGAAAACAACCCGGCGCTTCATTTCATCCTGCTGCACTTCTGGATCAAACTCTTCGGGATCGGACCATTTTCGGTCAGGTTCCTTTCGGTAGTTTTCAGTTCACTTACGGCATCCGTCATCTTTCTTACAGGAAAGAAATTCTTTTCAACCGGGACAGCCATTGCCGGTGCCCTGATTTTTACCTTTTCCCTCTTCCATGTCAGTTTTTCGCACGAGGCCCGCGTATATTCCCTTTTTGTCCTGCTCACCGCACTGAGCTTATACTATTTCCTGTCGCTGGTAAACCGGCCCGGATCATGGAAACCCTGTGTCGCCCTGTTTCTTGTCAACCTGCTGCTGATCTATTCGCATTATTTCGGATTTTTCGTGGTGGCTGCCGAACTTGCCAGCCTGTTCGTGTCGGGAAATATTAAAAAAATATGGAAAAAACTGCTCCTCGTTTCTCTCCTGCTGGCGCTCGCCTACATTCCGAACATCCTTGTTTTCGTTCACCGGTTCTCATTTACGGTCAAACACGGAACCTGGGTCAGGAGACCTGAAGTTACCGAATTGTATGGAAATCTCAACCGCTTCCTGAATTCAAGAACCGTCATGGCAGTGTTGCTCCTTATCATCTTGGTATACATGGTCCTGCTGCTTAGGAAGAGGCTGCTTTTCACAAAAATCCGGGATTTTTTCCGCTCCCCCTCCTCCCGCGTACTGCTGGTGTGGTTTGTTTTTCCCTACCTGGCGATGTTCTTCCTTTCGTTGCGGATCCCTATGTTTCTCGACCGTTACATCATCTATACCTCTGTCAGCTTCTACCTGCTGATCGCCCTGTTTATCTCCACATTTTCAATAAACGCCAAAACAGGTATTGCCGCATCAGCTCTCCTTCTTGGGATGATGATATTCAATTTCAGCCTGGCGCCCGGCAACAACCGCCGGGTAAACCGGGTTGTACAGGTTGTCAGGGATCTTAAAGCGCGGGATCCCGGTTCAATCGTCATCATTTCACCCGACTACAGCTGCCTGGAGTTTACATACACCTACAACAACAGCTGCTTCAGGGATTACAATCATACCATTTCCCTGCTGCATCATGAGAATATCTACCCGTTAAACGATTTCTCATCGTTTGATAAAACTATCCTTGTGGATAAAAAAGTCATCTTCGTCGATTGCGACACCTACTTTGCCTTTGGGAAAAACCCTATCCCGGCAGGGCTGACCCCGACCCATTTCCTGGTTCAAAGTTTTCCTGTCGCCGGCATATATACGATCAGGTGGTACAAACCCAGGTAGAATTGTAATCCTGTTGCCGGGTTATTCAACCAGGACATCGAGATGCGGGGGGGGGCGTGTTTTTATGCTGCGAATTTTACGCCGTACGCTGAATTGCATATCTTTGCAGTCCAGGCAACGAGTGATGAAGAGCGCCATACTACTGAAAACCATTACTGAAAAACTAAAAACGATATTTCCCTGCTTTTTTTACGGCACCCTCGTCTGCATATTCCTGTGCGGTGTTTCCTGTAAAAACCAAGGTACCCGTGACAACACGTTCACCGGGGGCCAGTCTGCCGGGGCCCGTATGGTCGATTCTCTGAATTCCCTGATGTGGCATTATTACCTGGACAATCCCGATTCCGCTGAAATTATCCAGTACCGCACGATCCGGGTCATTGATTCGCTGCAACTGCAGCAGCAGAAAATTTATGCATTTTTACGGCTGGCCGAATTTTATCAATACAGGAAGCCCGATTATCAGAAGGCCATAAAAAATCTTAAGGAGGCGGTTAGTATCTATACCGGTTCGCCGGGGCCATACCGGACCAATCCCTATTTTTTTGTTGATATCGGGAACATCTTCTTCCATTCCAGGATGTACCACCAGGCCCTGACTTTTTATCATATCTCATACATGACGGCACGGCAGGAAAGTAATTTTCATGCCCGGGCGCTGGCCCTTCAGAATATTGCTCTTTGTTTCAGTGAACAGGAACAATTTGACTCGGCCCTCTTTTATTTCAATCGGGCCGACATGGCTGTTACCGACCGCACCAATCCTATACTTGCGGAAAACGCAGCAGACAAGGCCGCCCTTTTTCTCCAGGCCGGCCATTTTGATTCTGCCCGGGTCTATGCCGGCAAATCCCTCTCATTTTTAGATATGAACCAGCTACAAAGGTCATTCGACCCCCAGGTCCAAGCGGTGCGGGTTTTCCTTTTCCGGCATGAAGTTGAAGCGCGGGCCCACGGGG
>JBAXFZ010000112.1:0-10572 GCA_037139685.1 Bacteroidota bacterium | reverse complement strand
GACCCGTATTTCCCGATGGCACGCACGGCAGCACCTGTAAGGGTTGCCAGGTCGATTACCAGGGCGGGGTCGAATTTTTTCGCATAACTCAGCGCATCGGCCAGGATAAGCCTGCCTTCAGCATCTGTATTGAGCACTTCGACGGTCATGCCGTTATGCATGCGGATGATGTCGCCCGAAACCAGCGCTTCCATCCCCGGGCGGTTGTCGGTTGCAGGCATGAGACCCACGACATGAACCGGCAGTTTTGCCTTTGCAATGGCGTAAACGGCAGCGGCAACGGCAGCGGCACCTGCCATATCGCACTTCATGTTAAGCATCGAATCGCCGGGTTTCAGGTTCATCCCGCCGGTATCGTACACCACACCCTTTCCCACAAAGACAACCGGTTTCATGTTTTTCGCACCGGCGGGCTTCCACTCCATGACGGTGAAGGTAGGGGGCTCGGTACTTCCCCTGTTGACCCCAAGCAATCCTCCCATCCTGAGGGCCTCAATCTTCTGCTTATCGAGGACCTCCACCACGGCTCCCGCCTCCCTTGCCATCTGTTCAACCTCATCTGAAAACCCGGTCGCGGTAAGATGCGAACTGGGTTCGTTCACCAGGTCGCGGCAGCGTGCAACGGCATCGAGGATAATATTAATGTTTCCAACGGAATAACTCTGCGAAGCTCGACGCGAACCGGGAGAATTGCCCCTGATCTCCCCGCCAGCCGGCTCTCTCTCCTCCAATGCCTTTGAATAGAGCTGAATCTCCTCCAGGCGACTGTCACTTTCCTTGTCCTGCTTGTATTTCAGGAAACGGTAACTGCCAAGTGAAATCCCTTCGGCAACGGCCACCACTTCATCGCACAGCCCCTCCGCATCAAACAGGGCAACGCGAACCGCTTTACGTTCGGCAAGGGCGGTTGCGATCTTATCCCCAGCCTTGCGGCATGCTTCCAGCCGTTTCGACCGGTCCTTTTCATCCCTTACAAAGCAGACAAACACCAGGTAATCGAGGCGGTTGAAGGTGATCAGCTCCTTTTTGTGAATTTCAACCTGCTCTTTCAGGTATTTTTTTTCAGCCGGGCTGAAGATACCGGCAGGCAGTCTCGACAACTTTGACACAACTGTCACGAGATGTTCGAGTTCCTGTTCCTGGCTGGTGATGTTTATCGATGGGACCATGATTTTATGTAATTTTGGAGCGTTTAAGAGTTGCAAAATTAGAAAATTTTCTGCTGGCCGGGTTCTTTGATTGCGGCAGCGCGACATTCCTTTATGAAAAAAGACACGCTGATACAAAAAGCTCTCCGCCTGGAATTCCTCTCCGCCGAGGAGGGAAAATACCTCTTCGAAACACTTCCCCTGGCCGAACTGATGCTGGCAGGAGATGAACTGCGAAAGCTGCTGCATCCGGAGGAGCAGGTTACCTGGATCATCGACCGCAACGTAAACATCACCAACGTATGCATCTCTGGATGCAAATTCTGCAACTTCTACAGGACAGGCAGCAGCAGCGAGGCCTTCATTACCACATTCCCTGAATACTGCAATAAAATCGAGGAGATGATGCGGCTTGGGGGCAACCAGCTTCTGCTGCAGGGGGGGTTGCATCCCAAATTAAGCCTTGACTTTTACGAAAAGCTCTTTTCCGATCTGAAGAGCCATTATCCCGACATCCGGCTGCATGCCCTGGGGCCTCCCGAGATCGCCCACCTTGCAAGGATCGAAAAGCTTCCCGTGCTTACAGTGCTGGAAAGACTCGTTGCAGCCGGTCTTGACAGCCTGCCCGGGGCGGGGGCCGAAATACTGGTTGACCGGATCCGGAAGATCCTTTCACCGGTTAAATGCACTACCCGCGAATGGCTCGATGTGATGCGGGTGGCCCATACCCTCAACCTGACCACCTCTGCCACCATGATGTTCGGCCATATCGAAACCCTTGAAGAACGACTGGAGCACCTGGTCGCGCTGAGACAGGTGCAGTCGGAAAAACCCGCCGGGCATAAGGGGTTTCTCTCCTTTATTCCATGGCCCTTCCAGGATGACAGAACCGTTTTAAAGGAAAAATCGGGGATTTTCAACAGGGTGACACCCGGGGAATACATCCGGATGATCGCCATAAGCCGCCTGATGCTGCCAAACATAAACAACATCCAGGCTTCATGGCTGACGGTGGGCAAGGAAACCGCACAGCTGTGCCTGCATTCCGGCGCCAACGACTTTGGCAGTATCATGATCGAGGAGAACGTGGTAAGCGTGGCGGGGGCGACCCATAAATTCAATGCCGAAGGCATCCAGCAGGCCATCCGCGATGCCGGGTTTGAACCACGCCTGCGCAACCAGGATTTCAAACTTATCCCATTTCCTTCAGCAATAACTAAAGCGAATTAAGTTTCTCCCCCCTGAAATAGCTCATGATCTTTGCAGTGGCACCCCTGTTGTCATCCACATATTTGCGGCAGAGTTCAGAAACCCTTGTGTATTCTGACTGATCGTTCAGCATCCCGGAGGTTCTCAGGATCAGTTCATCCGATGAGTTGACGCAGAAAACCCCTCCCAGCGCCACCAGTTCAACGGCTTCCCTGAATTTATGATAGCCGGGGCCGATGAAGACCGGCACTCCAAAGGTAACGGGCTCCTGGATATTATGCAAACCTGCGCCAAACCCTCCCCCCACGTAGGCAAGGGTGGCATATTGGTAGAGCCGGGCCAGGATTCCGACAGAGTCGATCAGTAAAACGGAGGCGCTTCCAGCGTTTTCGGGTGTGAGTTGTGAATAACGGACAACAGGTTTTTCCAGCCTGTCGAGAATGTACTGGATACGCTCGGGACTGGGATGATGGGGCGCAATGATGAATTTAAGGCCCTCTGCATTCTTGTTTATTAGCGGCATGAGGATGGCTTCATCCTCTTTCCAGGTGCTGCCGCAGACAAACACCTTCTGCCCGTCTGTGAAAGCTTCAACAGCGGGAACGGAGTGCCGCCTGGCGGAAATGGCAAAAACACGGTCGAAGCGGGTATCGCCGGCAACCGTAACATTTTGTTTTCCTATCCCGTGCATCAGTTCTGCCGATTCAGGGTTTTGCGCAAAAAACCAGGTTACCGCACCAAGTTGTTTGCGGAACCAGCCGCCGTACCACCTGAAAAAGTGCTGCCCGGGACGGAACATGACCGAGATGAAATAAACCGGCACCTTTTGTTCCCATAAGGAGGCCATCAGGTTGAACCAGAAATCATATTTGATGAAAATTACCTTTTCGGGCCTTATGATCTGCACCAGCCGGCGTGCATTGGCCGGGGTATCGAGCGGGAGATAAAAGACCCAGTCGGCCGCTTCGTAATTTTTCCGCACCTCGTAGCCCGAAGGGGAAAAGAATGTCAGCAGGATCTTACATCCGGGCCGGGTCTCCCTCAGGGCTTCGATCACAGGGCGGCCCTGTTCGAATTCGCCCAGCGACGAGGCATGAAACCAAACCAGGGGGTTCTTCTCCCGGTCAACATCGTGAAGTGCCGCGGCAAGACTGCCGAACAAACCCCTGCGCCCGTCAACCCACAGTGCGGCCTTCCTGTTAAAGGGGGCTGCCGCCTTCAGCAACAGGCCATACAAAAAAATACCGAGGGTGTAGATCAGCCGCATCCGTTTTTTCCTCTCCGGGTTTTGACTCTCAGCCTAGTAAACATAAAAATCCTTTGGCGCCCTGCGGTAAAAGGGTATCATCCAGGTAATCCTGATTGTATAAAACTGGCTGCTGAGCTTGCGCGTATCTTTTTTCCCGGTATCGAAATCGCGGTCGCGGTAAGGAGTGGTGAATGCCTGCATAAACTCAAAACAGAGGGAAAAGTTGAGCAGGCGCGTATTGCTCAGGTACATGTAACCGGCTGACCCGACGAGCGCCAATCCGCCATTGAGCCGGTCGTAACCCTTGTTATAATCTCCCAGCAGCTGGGGAGCTGTATTACCGATGACATGGATCCTGATTTTATCCTGGATATAGCCGGCCCCTGCCATCAGCGTCAGTCCGCAATTCGGGTTTGGGGCCAGAACAGGGATAACCTTGCCGAACTTGGCCAGGATGTTGTAACCGGCTTCATAGAATACCAGGTCGGCCAGGTAGCCGTTGGCATCGATGACAAAACCGTCGCTGGTGGCGATCCCTTTGATGAGCGCATCGCTGTTTTTTACCGACTGGCCGAAGAGATAACTTCCCTCGGCGCCGAAAAGCCAGTTGTGCCTGGTTTTGAACATGACACCCCCTCCGATGCTGGAATTGCTTCCGAACTGTTTTGCAAGGTCACCCCCGGGGAACTGGTACCCGTAGGTGGCATAGACCAGCGGTGTGAAGATTACGGAGTCGCGGATATTCACCTGGGAATGAAGAGATGCAGCAGAAATAAGGAATGCCGTGACAAGGAGGGTAATGTGGCGATACATATAAATCGTGTTAGAAGAGTACAAATTTAACGTTTTTAAATCACCCGATGTTGTTTTGCCTGCCAAATCCTCATTATTACAGGCAGGAAGAGCCGCTGGTTTGTTAAGGGAATTTTTGTAATTTTGGCGAATACCAAATAGCGAAACAAATCCTTTAACTTTCAATCCTGTTTTTTATGAGAAAAACCTTTGTTGGCCTGTTGCTGTTGCTTGCCGGCTTCAGTTTTCACGCAATGGCCTGTACCAATTTTATCTTTACAAAAGGGGCCACAACCGACGGATCGGTGATGATCACCTATTCGGCCGACTCACACACCCTTTACGGCGAATTGTATCACTGGCCTGCCCGCGACTGGCCCGCAGGTTCGATGCTCGATGTTGTTGAATGGGATACCGGTAAACCCCTTGGAAAAATTCCACAGGTGAAACACACCTACAACGTGATCGGCAATATGAACGAGAACCAGGTGGCGGTTGGTGAAACCACCTATGGCGGACGTGAGGAACTTCAAACCCAGAAGGGTGCGATTGTCGATTACGGAGCCCTGATCTATGTATCCCTGCAGCGTTCAAAAACGGCCCGCGAAGCCATCAAAATATTCGGTGAACTCACTGAAAAATATGGTTATGCCAGCGAAGGGGAATCGTTCTCGATTTCCGATGCAAACGAGGCATGGATCCTGGAGATGATCGGCAAAGGCGAAGGCCAGCTGGGTGCTGTATGGGTAGCCATGCGCATCCCCGACGGGTACGTGAGCGGTCATGCCAACCAGGCGCGCATCACCACCTTCCCCCTTAATGACCCGGAGAATTGCATCTATTCAAAAGATGTGATCACATTTGCCCGCAGCAAGGGATATTTCGACGGCAAAGACGAAGAGTTCAGCTTCTCCGACACCTATGCACCGGTCACCTTCAGCGGTGCCCGTGCCTGCGAAGCCCGCGTCTGGGCGATGTTCAACCATATCAATGCCGCAATGGGCCAGTACCAGGATTATGCAATGGGAAACCTCACCAAAGGCAAATGGGGCTACACCACAAACCGCATGCCGTTATGGATCAAGCCCGATAAAAAGGTCAGCGCAAACGACGTGATGAACCTCATGCGCGATCATTACGAAGGTACCAAAATGGATATGACCAACGACATTGGCGCAGGGCCATTCCATTGTCCCTACCGCTGGCGTCCGATGACCTGGAAATCCGACAGCGTTCCATACGTTCACGAACGCGCCGTATCGACCCAGCAAACCGGTTTTGTCTTTGTTGCCCAGTCGCGCAACTGGTTGCCCAACCCCGTCGGGGGCATTTTCTGGTTTGGTCTCGACGATACCTATACCACCGTCTTTTCCCCGATGTACTGCAGCATGACCAAAGTTCCCGATGCCTACAAGGTAGGAAACGGCGACCTTCACCACTTCTCCTCCACCTCTGCCTTCTGGGCCTTCAACATGGTGGCAAACTGGGCCTATACCAAGTACGATTACATGATCAAAGACATCCGTCCTGTTCAGCAGGCCATGGAGCAGGGATTTGTTGCCGAAACTGCCGGTATCGACAAAAAGGCGGCTGCCATGTACAAGACTGACAAGGGTGCTGCTGTCGCCTTTCTTACCGGGTATTCGGTAAAAACCGGGCAGGCAACCATCAAACGGTGGCAGGAGATGTTCCCGTACCTGTTTGTCAAATACTTGGATGGCAATGTGAAGAAGGAAAAGGACGGGAAATTTGAAACCAATCCATACAAAATGTCAGTTATGCCTTCCCAGCCAGGCTACCCGCAATGGTGGCTGAAGGTGATTGCCACGCAACATGGTGAGGTGGTCAAACAGATCGGGCCGGCGGGACACTAATACGGAATGCAGGAATGCGGGAATGCAGGAATGCGGGAATGCAGGAATTAAGAGATTTCCGGGAACCGGATAAATTGTAATTTTGAAAATGCAAAGTGGTAAAATGGGATGCTGTTTTATTGTTTTGCATTTTCTTTGTTGCCGGGGCATTTTGATATGCGGGTTTCCTGTATTGGTGGTTTTACGGGAAAGCATGGTCACTTGGGTGCCCCGGAAATTGTCCCTTTGATTTTGATTCATTGACCTGTGATATATCTCCTGAACATGAAAAAGACCTGTTTCCAATATTTTTTCCTGGCGGCACTGTCAGTAAGTATCTTTTCAGCGGTTCCGGGTTGCAAAAAAAAGAGCAGCGATTCTCCTGATCGCTCCCTGCCCGGGGTCACGACAAATTCAGCCGTGACGGTACTGACAACCCTGGCTGCGCGGTCGGGGGGAACAGTTACCTCTCAGGGAGGCAGTGCTGTTACGGCAAGAGGCATTTGTTACAGTATTGCTCCCAACCTGCCGACAATTGAAGGAAGCCATACCCGGGACGGAACGGGAGAGGGCTCGTTTTCGAGCGCTTTGACCCTGCCTGCCGGCGATACCATCTATTTTGTCAGGGCCTATGCAACAAACAGCAACGGAACAGCCTATGGCAACAGGGTAAGCTTCTTTTCAAACCCGGAGCAGCCCTTCTATCCAGGGCAGAGTTACGGCGGCGGCATAATTTTCTACATCGACTATACAGGCAAGCATGGTTTGATTGCGGCAACCAGCGAGTATGGCGCTCCCTGGGGCTGCAGCGGTTTATCCATCCCTGGAACTGCCCGGACCCTCAACACCGGTAATCCCAATACCGTTACGATCATGGAAGGGTGCCTCGAAAGACCTATTGCTGCCAGCATCTGTGCCGGGATGAACCAGGGCGGCAAGTCCGACTGGTTTTTACCCTCAAAGGAGGAGCTCAACCAGATGTACCTTAAAAAAGATTTTATCGGCGATTTCGGGAATGACAACTACTGGTGTTCATCGCAGTACGATGCATCCCACGCCTATTCACAGAACTTTCTTACAGGAGCTTTTACATACAGTGCAAAAAACGAAGTGCTCTGGGTGCGGGCTGTACGGGTTTTTTAAAGAGAACCCGGGGTAGCCGGCTCCCGTTTTTATTTTATCTTTGCACCTGAAATTGTGGAAAATTCAGAATAATATGGAAGAACAAAACTCCTCTGCTCGTAAATACAAAATCATCCTCGCTATCATTGCCATTCTGGTACTGGTAATCCTCTTCTGGCTCTTTATTCAGCGGTCACAACTCATGAAACTGGTCGGCGAAAAAGAGGCCGAGAAGACCGAGATGAAGCACAACCTCGACTCGCTGATGACCGAACACAACAAGATCAAAGCCTCGTACGGCGCCCTCTCTGATTCCCTGAAAGCCAAAGACAGCCTTATCCAGCGGGATGCACAGGAGATCAAAAAACTGCTGGATACCCAATGGGAATACAACACCATCCGCAAGAAATTCGAGATGCTGCAGAAGGTGGCCCAGGGTTACGTGCACCAGATGGATTCGCTCTATACCGTTAACCGTGAGCTGACAGCCGAAAATGACAGGATCCGCCAGGAGGTGAAGACCGAACAGAACCGGAACCAGTCCCTCATTAAAGACAAGGAGGAACTGAAGGAAAAGATGAGCCAGGCCGCCTATATCAAGGCCTACGACGTGACAGCCAGCGCCTACAAGCTAAAATCGGGCAAAACCAAGGAGGAGCTGACCGACAAGGCCAGCCGTGCAGGGAGAATCAGGGTATGCTTTACCATCGGGGAAAATCCGCTGGTAGCCTCCGGCAAAAAGATAATCTACATCCGCATCCAGCGGCCTGACAATGTGGTGGTGATCAAGAGCAAATACGACACCTTTGCATTCAACGGGCAAACACTCCCCTATTCCCTGCGTGAAGACATCGACTACAAGGGAAAAGCCATGAATATTTGTGTGGCCTGGACTAAAAAAGACGATGACAAGCCTGCCATGAAGGGAAAATATATTGTTACCGTATTTGCCGATGACAAAGAAATCGGTGCTGGTTCATTTGATTTGAAATAATTCTTCTTATGAGAATAGGCATATTAACGGCTGGCGGCGATTGCCCCGGGATCAATGCAGCCATCAGGGGAGTAGGCAAGACAGCCATTCTTGAATATGGAATGGAGGTTATCGGGATCTCCGCAGGTTTCCTTGGCCTGATAAATGAAGAGTATGTTCAGCTCGACGAAAATGTCCTTTCCGGGATACTCACACTGGGGGGCACCATCCTGGGGACCTCCAGGGAAAACCCTTTCAAGAAAAGCAGTACCTTCAACGCCATTGACAAACCGAAGCTCATCAAGAAACACTACCAGGAACTCGGGCTTGATGCCCTTGTCTGCATCGGTGGCAACGGCACCCAGCGTACCGCCGCCCAGCTTGCAGAGGTAGGGCTCAATGTGATCGGGATTCCGAAGACCATCGACAACGATGTATACGGCACCGATGTGACTTTTGGTTTTGACTCGGCCTTGTGGATTGCCACGGAGGCCATCGACCGGCTCCATACTACGGCCAACAGCCATAAACGCATCATGGTCATCGAGGTGATGGGACATCATGCAGGCTGGCTGGCGCTCTATTCGGGTATGGCAAGCGGGGGCGATGTGATCCTGCTGCCCGAGCTCAGCTTCGATATCAACTATGTAGCCCGGTGCCTGAAAAAGAGGGCCATCAACAAAAAACCCTATTCCATCGTAGTGGTGGCCGAAGGCATTCCCACCCCCAAGGGGGAATCGGCTGCCCGGTATGTGGCCAACAACATCAAGGAGCTAACCGGTCTCGAAACCAGGGAGACCATCCTTGGATACATCCAGCGCGGAGGCAGCCCCTCTCCCATGGATCGCGTGCTTGCCACACGTTACGGGGCCTATGCGGTTGAGCTGATAGCCAAGAAGCGGTTCGGACAGATGGTAGCTCTCAAGGGAGACACCGTTACATCGGTCGCCCTGGCCGATGTCGGCGGCAAGCTGAGGCTTGTTCCGGAAGATCATGCGCTGATTGAGAAAGCCAGGCGTATGGGCGTCTGCTTCGGCAGTGAAAACTGCTAATCCGAAAATTTTATATCCTTGATGTTGAGCTGGAGATTGACCAGCCCGTTCCATTCGTTTTCCTCCAGGTGGTAACAGATATTGAAGGGGATTTGCTTTTCAATCATCCCGAACTGCTCGCCCTGCTGGAAAGCGATGGCTGAGAAGGGACCGCCGGCAATCTCGGGATGAACCACATTCAGTTTCAGGTGGTTTTTCCCCACGATCCTCGACCCGCCTGCATCCATCACACCATTGGTGAGAAACAGCGGAGCCATGTTCCCGGGCCCGAATGGGGCAAATTGCTTCAGAACACTGAAGAAGCGCGAGCTGATTACATTCAGCGAAAGTTTTGTATCGATCTCAAGCACGGGTACAAGCTCTATCCCCTGCAACCGGTCGCTCACGAAGGCTTCAAACCGGGCGCTGAAGCGTTCCAGGTTCTCGGGTTTGAGGGAAAGGCCGGCGGCAAACTTGTGACCGCCGAAATGTTCAAGAAGGTCGCTGCAGGCATCCACCGCCTCGTAAATGTCAAAATCCCTCACACTGCGCGCCGAACCGGTAATCAGCCCGTTTGAGAGGGTGAGGACAATGGTGGGGCGGTAATAGGTTTCGGTAAGCCGTGAAGCCACAATGCCGATCACCCCCTTGTGCCAGCTGGGATGGTAGATCACGGTCGACCGTGCCGATCTCAGCTTCGAGTTCTCGTCAATCATCCCGATTGCCTGCACCGTTGCCAGTGAGTCAAGGGTTTTGCGTTCGGTATTGTAGGCGTTAATCTGCTCCGCCACCCGTTTGGCATCATCGAGGTTTTTGGTAATGAGCAGCCTCACTGAATTTTTCCCGCTTTCGATGCGCCCGGCCGCATTGATCCTAGGCCCGATCATAAATACCAGGTCGGTGATGGTCAGCTCGCGGTTAAATACGCATCCTCCCATCCCGTCATCGTTTTTCATCATGGCCGAATAGCGAAGCAGCGCTTCGAGACCCGGCCTAGGTTTTGAATTGATGAGCTTCAGTCCGAAATGGGCCAGGATGCGGTTTTCACCTGTGATGTCAACGATGTCGGAAGCAATGCTGATCACTACCAGGTCGAGGTACTGGACCAGCTGTTCAAAGGGAATGTTGTTGATCTGGGCATAGGCCTGATCAGCTTGAAGCCGATACCACAACCCGACAGCTCCTGGTAAGGGTA
>JBAXFZ010000111.1:0-10588 GCA_037139685.1 Bacteroidota bacterium | reverse complement strand
GGTATGAACCTTACGACTGTTTGGATCGACCTCAACCAGAACAATGTTTTTGACGGGGCCAGCGAAGTGGTCGGCAATGCCTTCTGCTACTCGGCGGGAGTAACCTACCAGATCCCCATAACCATTCCGCCTGGAACTCCGGCCGGGCTTACGAGGCTCAGGGTGATGACCAATTTTTATTACTCATATTACAATTACCCCCAGGATCCCTGTTCAGTTACAGAATATTACGGGAACTGTGCCGATTTTGGCGTACAGATTGTATCCCCGCTGCCTCCGGAAGTTTCCACATTACATGCTTCATCAGTTACCGGCACCACCGTTACGCTGAACGGATCAGTAAACCCGTACGGTCAGTCAACGGATGTTAAATTCGAATATGGCCTGACCTCCTCTTATGGCAACATCATTGATGCAACCCCAACACCGGTTGCAGGAGGGGTTACCCTATCAGAAACCGGCATTTTAACCGGACTGGTGCCAAATACAACCTATCATTTCAGAATTTCGGGCACAAGCTCAGCTGGTACCACGAACGGGTCAGACCTGACTTTTACAACACTTTCAGCTGTCACGACGCAGGCTTTGACAACCCCGATGCCCCTTGGCTCACTGAATCAGCAGATTATCGGCATTGAAATATTAAATCCCAACCCTTCCAACCCCGTGGAGGCAACCTCCTTCACATTCAACACAAACGGATCAACGCAGGTTTCCGATATATCCAAAGCCAGGGTATTTTACACGGGAACCTCCGGAACTTTTTCAACAGCAGTCCAGTTCGGTTCGGAGGTTAACGCATTCGGCACTCTTGGTTCCACTTTTACAATAACGGGAAACCAGGTACTGCCCACAGGTAACAATCATTTCTGGCTTGTTTATGATATCTCGGCCACCGGTACAGGCGGAGACTATGCGGATGCTGAATGTACTTCAGTCACTGCGGGGAGTGCTCTTACCCCTTCGGTAACCGCTCCTTCGGGTCAAAGGCTGATCACCGATGACAAATTCCTGGAATCTGTCACGGTTACCCAGGCATCGACGGCCCCCGTGCTGAAAGGGTCATCCAATAATGAAATCCTGCTGGCTGACTTCAATGTGACCGGCACTACCGGCACGCTTCCGTTAAACAGCCTTGTGGTGACGAACACCGGAAGCGACAATGACGTTTCTGCAGGCGGCGTTAAATTATTCAGAACATTGACCCCTGTCTTTGACACCACGACCCAACTGGGCACCGGGCAGAGCTTCAGTTCCCTCACGGCAATGTTCAATTCGCTTTCATACGATCTGCCACCAGGTCACACCTATCTCTGGATTACCTACAGTATCGCACCGGGAGCAACCGGTTTTCACAAGGCAGACGGAAAAATCGCCGTGCATGCGATCAATGTCAGCGGGGCTCTTTACCCCGCATCGGAGCAAAATCCCTCCGGCAACCGCCTGATCACAGTATCACCCAAAAACCTGCCGCTTACCGAATCGACCTGGACTACCATTCCTCCCGCCGACTGGAACAACGTAGGCACAAGCTGGTCTGCGTCCAGCACGAACCATGCAGGAGGAGCCCCTGACGAGTTAAATCTGAACTATTCCGGCTGCAACGACGGTGACAAAATGATCACTCCCCCCTTGAACACAACCGGCTTGCCATACCTGGTGCTCAGGTTTAAAAATTACCTGAATAATTTCGGTCCCGGTTGTACCCTCAGGGTACAGTCAAGCAGCGACGGGAATAACTGGACCAATGAAGCCTGGTCGCTCCAACCTGCCACAGGAGGGATATTCGGACCTTATGATGTCGTAACCACCATCACCTCGAACCTGGGCGGAGGGGTTACCTATGTCGCTTTTTCTGTAACAGGGAATCCATACCAGATCAACGACTGGTATATCGACAATGTGAAAATAACTGCACCAGAACCACCGACCGTAATAACAACCGCTGCAACCTCGATAACGGGGAATTCGGCAACCTCGGGCGGGAACGTTACAGACGACGCTGCAAACCTGGTTACCGCGCGCGGTATTTGCTGGGCCACTTCCCCCAACCCCGACCTCTCAATTACCAGCAATCATACCACCGACGGAACGGGGCTTGGCACATTTTCAAGCAGCATAACCGGTTTGAGCGAAGGCACAACCTATCATATCAGGGCCTACGCAACCAACGGATCGGGCACCTCCTTCGGCAACGATCTCTATTTTACGACTCTTGGAGCGAACGTGTTCACCGTAACCGGCGGAGGCACTTACTGCACCGGCGGCGCAGGATTAAGCGTCGGCCTTGACGGTTCGGAGGCTACAGCATCCTACCATCTGTATAAAGACGGTTCCCCGTTCGGAAACCCGATGCCAGGTACAGGAGCTGCCTTGTCATGGGACAACCTTTCCGACGGCACCTATATCGTTGAAGCCTCATCAACCTTCGGGACGACAATCATGACCGGCAATGCGGTAATAGCTTCCTACAACAACCCAGTTTCAGTTTCCATTTCAGCATCCGCCAGCTCAATCTGCCCGGGAACCCCTGTTACCTTTACAGCAACCGGAGTAAACGCGGGTACAACACCTGTTTACCAGTGGATTGTAAACACCCTCCCTGCAGGAACGAATTCCGACCACCTGACATATGCGCCCGGCAGCGGCGATCATGTCTCCTGCCAGCTCACCTCCGACATTTCCTGTCCGTCGGGGAACCCGGCAAGATCCGACACGATCATAATAAACTGGAATGTTCCAACGCCCAACCTTTACGGATCAGCATCCGAATGTGAAGGCGCTTCAGGGATAACCTATTCCACAGACTGGGGTGGCGGAATCACCGGTTACACGTGGAATGTTTCAACAGGCGGCAGTATTGTTTCAGGAGGAGGCTCTGGTGACAATACAGTGACCGTTGACTGGCACACCGCGGGCACCCAGACGGTAAGTGTAAATTACACAAACAGTTTCGGATGTTCAGCAGCATCTCCAACCATTAAAAATGTAACTGTAGCCCCTGCGCCTGCCCCCTCAATCGTCGGGGCGGCCGAACTTTGCGGGTTTCCGTCGGAGGGGAATATCTATTTAACAGAACCGGGGATGACCGGTTATCAATGGAATGTTTCAGCCGGAGGCAATATCACCTCAGGAGCCGGCACCAGTGCTGCTACCGTTACCTTTCAGTCTGCAGGGACAAAGACCATCAGTGTCAGCTATACCGGCCTGAATGGATGCAATGCCGCCGCGGCAACAGTGAAAAATGTCATTGTCCGTGCCCTGCCGGTCCCGGCCATCACCGGCAATGGTGTAATCTGCGGCTTCCCTTCCTCAGGAAACATCTATTCTACCGATGCCGGCATGACTGGCTATTCTTGGACTGTGTCCCCGGGAGGTTCAATCACCTCCGGAGATGGCACCAATTCGGTAGTTGTGACCTGGATTACTCCCGGCACCCAGTCGATTTCAGTAACCTATACAGATGCCCACAGCTGCACTCCGATAAGTCCGTCGGTTAAGAGTGTCAGTGTTTCGGCTGTCCCTGTTCCCTCTGTTACCGGTCCTGCCTCACTTTGCGGATTGCCTTCAGCCGGGAATACCTATTCCACTGAAGCCGGGATGACTGGTTATTCGTGGACTGTTTCTTCCGGGGGTACGATTACCTCCGGCCAGGGAACCAATGCAATAACCGTTACCTGGACTTCGACCGGCAATAAAACCGTAACGGTCACCTACTCCCATCTCGGTTGTTCCGCCGCTGCTCCCGTGAGTTACCCGGTAACGATCAACTCATTTATAACCCCTGCCATCACAGGGCCGGCAAACATCTGCAGCACGCCTGCTCCCGGCAATGTTTACAGCACGGAACCAGGCATGGTCAATTATCAATGGACCATCTCTGCCGGCGGCAGCATTACGGCCGGGGGAACCTCTTCCGACAACACCGTCACCGTTACCTGGACCGCAACCGGCACGCAGACTGTCTCGGTAAACTACTCCGACCCCGCCGGGTGCACCTCTGCCAGCCCGGTTGTTGTAAATGTGAATGTCTTCGCGTTGCCGGTTCCGTCGCTCATCGGTTCCCAAACCGTTTGCGGATATCCGTCGGCAGGAAATATCTATTCAACCGAACCCGGCATGGTGAACTATACCTGGAATATACCTGCAGGCGGTTCCATTACGGCTGGTGCCGGAACTAATTCCATTACAGTGACGTGGGCAACTCCAGGGCAACATTCCCTCGATGTAACCTATACAACGACAGGGGGCTGTTCGCCCGCTGCAGCTTCAGGAAAACTAATCTATGTCTACCCGCTCCCGACAGCAACGCTCTCAGGACCATCTTCGGTTTGCGGAACCCCGTCAGTTGGCAACCTCTATACTACCGAAGCTGGTATGTCCGGGTATTCATGGACAGTTTCTCCGGGCGGTACTGTTACTGCAGGACAAGGCACCAACATTGCCACCATTACCTGGTCCACGCCGGGATTGAAAACCGTTACAGTGAGCTACCTTGATCCAAACGGCTGCTCCCCTGCAAATCCGGCGGAGGCGCAAACCGATGTTTACGACGGCCCGGTTGTGACAATTACCGGGGATGGCTCCGCCTGCGGAGTTCCTTCGTCCGGTCATGTTTACTCAACCGAAGCCGGGATGAGCAATTACAACTGGATCGTTTCACCCGGCGGATCAATCACCTCAGGGGGAACACCTTACGACAATTCCGTAACAATCGACTGGACCTCACCCGGGACAAAAACCGTCTCCGTCAATTACACGGATGGCAACGGGTGTACTTCTCCGAACCTTGTAACAAAATATGTCAGTATAGGACTCATACCGGTCCCGTCAGTTTCAGGCCCTGCCCTGGTATGCGGCATTCCGTTGGCAGGTAATATATACCAAACTGAAACAGGCATGTCGGAATATGGCTGGACGGTTTCCAGCGGAGGATCCATTACTTCGGGGTCCGGGACTGCTGCCATTACGGTTGCCTGGTCAACCCCGGGATCACATACCGTAACCGTTACCTATGTCACCGGCAGCGGTTGTTCACCGGTGGCACCGACAAGCTACCCTGTGGATGTTTTCCCATTTATTGCGGCGGCCATCAACGGGCCCGTTTCCATATGCGACGCGCCGTCGGCCGGGAATGTCTATTCTACCGCCCCGGGAATGTCAGGCTACATCTGGACAGCCTCCCCGGGTGGCCTGATCACTGCAGGACAGGGAACTGACGCCATTGTAGTAACCTGGTCAACACCGGGCGATAAATTAGTCACCGTAACCTATACCGATGCCAATGGCTGTTCACCAGCTAGCCCTGTTTCACTGGGTGTGACCGTCTATTCATTACCCATTCCTGTTGTAACCGGTCCTGCATCTGTCTGTGATATTCCCTCGGCTGGCAATGTTTACTCGGCGCAGCCGGGCATGTCGGGCTATACATGGAATGTTTCAGCCGGAGGTAGTGTTACCGGTGGCCAGGGAACCGATGCAATTACGGTCACCTGGAACACGGTGGGAAATATGACAGTTGATGTAACCTATACGGATACCCACGGATGCGCTGCTGCAGCCCCGGGAGTAAAAAATGTCAGTGTCTCTTTAAGTGCCCCGGCAGGAATAACCATTGTTCCTTCAGCCAATCCCGTTTGTTTCGGCAGCCAGGTAACCTTCACGGCAACAGCCTCCAATGGGGGGGCATCTCCTGTTTATCACTGGAAAGTAAACGGACTGGATGCAGGCGGCAACAGTTCAACATACTCCTATGTTCCTGCTGATGCAGATATTGTTACCTGCGGGTTAACCTCCTCCTTCGCCTGTGCAACCGGGAACCCGGCCATATCCAATTCAATTCCCATGGTGGTGAAGGTAAATCCAGATGCACCAGCCGGTAACGGGAACCAGACCATTTGTTCCACCTTATTACCGGCAATGCTGAGTGCTACGGCCCCGGCAGGGTGCACGATCGACTGGTATAACTCAGCCACGGGAGGAACCCTGCTCCTTGGAAACAGCTCCACATACAATGCTTCCACGGCAGGCAATTATTATGCCGAGTCAAGGAATACCGCAACCGGCTGTACGAGCACAAGCCGCACGGCGATCAACCTGGCCATCACCACGGCTGTTCTCTATTATGCCGATTTCGACGGTGACGGATACGGGAATCCCCAGGTTTCTGTTTATGCCTGCAGCGCACCCGCCGGTTATGTTTCCGACAACACCGACTGCGACGACAACAATGCGAATATCAACCCGGCAGACCAGTACTTCACCTTCACCATGAACCCGAATTTTACTGCTTCAATAGTATCTCCCCCATCCGGATCACCCTCTACCCTGTTCCATTTTGAAGCGGAATATCATGATGCAACCAATTCATTCCCGGCCAATGGCTATCCCAGGCTGATGCTCGACTATGAAGGCAACGGCAGCTACCTGGATCCCAACGACCGGGTGGTACTGATGACCGCCTCCGACCCGCTGGATCAAACTACAGCCGACGGGAAAATGTACTTTGCCGAAGTGAACAATCTCCCTTACGGAACCACATGGAAGGCAAGTATCCTTGTAAACAACCCGGGTACCTGTTCCACGACATTCGGTCCGTTCGATGCACCCGATGTCCTCCATGAGCCCAATCTCTATATTTTCGCAAACGACATCTCATTCAGCGTCCCTCACCCGAATCCTTCCCAGAACATCACGGTTTCTGCAGTCGTTCATAACGAATCGGATTTCGACGCGCAGAATTTCGTCTGCCACCTGATCAACCAGTCCAATTATTCGATCTCCTATCCCGACGTTGTGGTTGCCAATTTACCGGCCCACCAGAACACGACCGTGCAATGGAACATAATTACCCCCGCCACCCCCGACTGGTGCCCTATGCAGGTCATTGTCGATTCAACAAATGTAATCGCCGAAAGCAACGAACTCGACAACTCAGCCGTAAGGCCGTTTGTGAACGGCAATTACCAGGTAGCCGGGAAAATCGTTGTTTCATCCGTGGTTTCACCGCATACTTCCTACGTAAGCCAATACGGTTACCTGGTCCTTACTGGTACGGCACATTATGAAGACCTGGCGGTTCAGCTGCCCGATCCGAGTGTAGCAGGGGCGACGGTTGATTTTACCGTTGCCGAAACAGGTATAAACTATACGGGCTATACCAATTCATACGGGCAATTCGCCATTTATTTCCCGGCACCTGTGACTCCTGCAACCTATCATATAAGTGCCTCCGTCACCGATTTCACCCTGACAGGGACCGACACCACCCATTTCCACATACTGGTGCCCCCCATCCAGGAATACAGGCCAAACCTGACACTGAACTACTGTCACTCCGTGGATGTTCAGCCGGTAAACCCCCACCTGGGGGCAACTGTCAACCTTGCGGCACATGTAGTCAACACCGGCAATGCCACAGCCATCGGTCCCATCGAGGTACAATTCACCTATTCCTCAGGCGGAACATGGACAGAACAATACAACGGGAACCTTGATCCCGGCAAGTCGGTGACGATCACCAGGGCGAATGCCCCCCTGCCTCCTGCCGGCACCAGCCTTACCGTAATTGTCGACCCTAACAACACGGTTCCGGAATGGAACGAAACGCTTGCCGACAACTCAGCTACCGACAACATGTGTTATGACTTTCAGCCTGTGGCTTTTTGCGGGGGAAATTTCTGGGGTCGCAGCTACTGTTTAAATGAAACAGCCAATATGGCTGTAGGCCTGAATGTTTCCCATCTTTTCGATGCCAGTGCCGTAGAGGTGAAATTCGAGGTAAGCGGGCCCGGAATTACCGGGTGGCAGGACCTTGGCACCGGAACCCTGAACAACACGACCAGGGTTTGTTATTGTCCCTATGTGGTTTCAATACCCGCCACATTCACCTTTGCCCTGGCCGGGACCTATACATTCAGAATGACCGCCGATCCGAACGACAATTACCCGGAATGCGATGAAACAAACAATGTGCTTATTGTGACTGTCAATGCCGGGACCTGCATTGTGATCCCGCCCGAAGTAAAACCAAACCTGTCGGTTACTTCTTGTCATTCATTGAGTGTACAGCCTGTCAATCCGCATCTTGGTGCGTCAGTCGACCTGTCTGCCCTTGTTTTGAACAACGGCAATGCCACTGCCAACGGGCCGATCCAGGTTCAGTTCACCTACTCCACAGGGGGAACCTGGATGGAACAGTACAATGGAAACCTGTCCCCGGGTCAATCGGTGACTATCACAAAAACAAATGCACCCATTCCTCCCTCCGGAGCCCTGCTGACAGCCTATGTCGATCCGGGCAACCTGGTGAATGAATGGAACGAATCGGCCGAGGACAACTCGACATCCGATAACATGTGCTATGATTTCCAGCCTGTTCCTCATTGCGGGGATAACTTCTGGTCACGTACATACCTGGTTGGACAATCTACCTCATTATCGGTGGGTGTAAATGTAACCCATCTTTTTGATGCCAGCCAGGTCAAGGTGAAATTCCAGGTAACCGAACCGGACCTGTCGTTTCATGAACTCGGCAATGCCACCGTGAACAATGTCACGCGCAATTGCTCTTGTCCATGGGCCGCCGTCTTACCCGTTCCCTATACATTTTTCCGGACAGGGACCTACACCTTTACCATGACATCCGACCCTGACGGCAATTACCCGGAGTGTGATGAAACCAACAATGTACTGGTGGTTTCGGTGAATGTCATCAGTGGTGCCGACATGCGCGTACTTTCCCAGTACATTAACCCGACTCCCTTAAACCCGGCGGTGAATGACCCCGTGTCTTTGATCGTATCCTATGAGAACCTGGGTAATTCAAATGTTAATGAACAGATGAAACTCAGAGTCAAGGTTGACAATACCGTAATGAGCGATATCTACCCTGTTCCCGGGCTCAGCACCGGTGACCACAACTCCATTGCCATTCCCGGAACCTGGTCAAGCAGTTTGCCCGGCGCACATGTGATCAGGGCGATCATTGATGCCGACAACCAGGTGACAGAGATAAATGAGACCAATAACGAAGCAACCCGCGCCATCATTGTTGGTGAGGCTGCAAACCTGCATTTCCAGCTCTTCGCTCCTTCTTCAACCCATCCCGGACTGAATGACTACATCCATATCAATTCAAGGATCGGCAACAACGGGGATGTAAATGCCATTGCAACCGTCAAATTCTACTATGTAAGTAATGCAGGCGATACGTTACCGTTCGGGCAATCACCCATATCGGTTTTCGCGCATGACAGTGTTACAGTGACAATGCCATGGGTGGTAGCCGATAACCAGACAACCATTATCGGGAAAATTGTTGACGTGAACACCCTCGAATTCAACCCCGATGACAATGTGGCGACAGCTGAAATTGGCGGGATGGATGTCTCCCTGTCCTCAACTCCGGCCTGTCACAATGGCAACAACGGAACGATAACAGTTGCTGTTTTGGGGGGAACACCACCCTACCTGTATATCTGGGACAACGGATATATCGGTCAGACACTCACCTCCGGACCCGGCAGTTACAGTGTAACCATTACCGACAATACAGGGTTGAGCAGTACCGCGACCGGTACCATCATCGAAAATCCGCCTGTCATCCCTGTGATCAGCGGGCCCTCTTCCGTTCTGATCAATGCACCCGGGGAAATCTATTCAACACAGGCAGGCAAGTCGAACTATCTCTGGTCGGTAACCGGCGGGACTGTCACATCAGGTGGCGGATCGACGGATGCGACTGTAACAGTTACATGGACATCTGCAGGAACCCAGTCAGTCAGTGTGAGTTATACTGATCAGTATGGTTGCGATGCGGCATCGCCCACGATTTACTATGTTTCGGTCAACACGGAGTCAACCCCGGTAATATCCGGGCCCAATCCAGTCTGTCTGAATTCACCAGGCAATGTTTATACCACCCAGGGAAACATGTCCAATTATATCTGGACCGTTAGCGGAGGGACCATAACGTCTGGCGGAGGATCATCAGACAACACCGCAACTGTCACATGGACCTCTTCCGGGGCCCGTTTCATCAGTGTCAATTACACGACAGGAAGCGGTTTCACGGCGCCTTCGCCTACCATGTTTTATGTAACCGTCAATGCTATATCCACCCCGGCCATTGCAGGCCCGGGATCTGTCTGCCAAAACTCATCAGGTAATGTTTATACGACACAAGCCGGCATGACAAACTATCTCTGGACCGTAACCGGGGGCACCATCACAGCTGATGGAGGAACCTCAGATCATACGGCTACGGTTACATGGACATCTACCGGTGCGCAATCCGTCAGTGTGCTCTACACCGACGGAGGCTGCACCCCGGTTTCACCCACGGCTTACCCTGTGACGGTGAACCCGCTGCCGGTGCCTGCTATCACAGGATCAGCATCCGTTTGCCTCAACTCTACCGGGAATCTCTATTCAACGGCTGCAGGAAAGACCGGTTACACCTGGTCGGTCACCGGCGGAACCATCACCTCGGGCGGCGGAATTTCGGATAATACTGCTACCGTGACCTGGACATCGACCGGTGCCCAATCCGTCAGCGTGCTTTATACCGACGGAGGCTGCACCCCCG
>JBAXFZ010000110.1:0-10659 GCA_037139685.1 Bacteroidota bacterium | reverse complement strand
TTCTCGGTTTCACAGGTAACCCTTGCCCGCGGGAAGACCCGCATGGAGGCTAGGCAGCACCTGGCTGCCATCCGTTTCCAGTCGGCGGCTGCCGGAACAACCCTGAGGATCGGCCCCTATGCCCGTCTCCCCAGGGAGGAGTGCTGGCGCGGTGAAGCAGTCAACCTGCTGATTCATGTCCCGCGTGGAAAATTCATCCGTTTCGACGAGCGGCTGCACGATTTGAATCCAAGCTGGTATTATATGCTGAATTCCTCAGACGGTCACATCTTCAGAATGACCGAAACAGGGATTGACCCGGTAATACCCCAGGATTCGGTTAAAGCAAAAGGGGATACACTTACACCCTGACGGGGTGATCAGCCAAACATCTCCTGCACCTTTTCGATGGCTGTCACCAGCTGGTCAATTTCAGCAGTAGTATTGTAAAATGAAAATGAGGCCCGCACCGTGCCCGGAATTTTCAGAAAATCCATGAGGGGCATGGCGCAATGGTGACCCGTGCGGACAGCAATACCCATCTTGTCGATGATCATCCCCGCATCGTAGGGATGAATCTCCCCGATCAGGAAGGAGACCAGGCTTGCCTTGCGTGCCGCGGTTCCATAGAACCTCACACCTTCTATTGCTGAAAGTTTCGCAGTGGCATATTCCAGCAGTTGCTCCTCATAGGCCGCAATATTATCCATTCCAAGCTCCTTCAGGTAACAAATGGCTGCGTGGAGCCCCATGACACCCTCCACATTGGGAGTGCCGGCTTCGAATTTATAGGGCAGATCGTTGTAGGTGGTGTGATCGATATAAACATCCCTGATCATCTCCCCTCCAAGCTGGTAGGGAGGCATCTCCTCAAGGTATTTCTCTTTTCCATACAGGATGCCGGTACCCATTGGTGCATACATCTTGTGCCCCGAAAAACAGTAAAAATCGCAATCAAGCTCCCGGACATCAACCGGGAGATGCGAAACGCCCTGTGCCCCGTCAATTAAAACCGGGATCCCGTGGAGATGGGCCATGGCAATGATCTCCCTGACAGGGTTTATGGTGCCCAGCACGTTTGAAACATGGGTCAGCGCAACAAGCCGGGTTTTTTCATTCATCATCCCTTCGATCTCATCCATATCCAGCTCGCCCATGGCGTTGATCCCGGCTACCCGGAGGGTGGCTCCCCGCTCCCGGCACATCACCTGCCAGGGGACAAAATTTGAATGGTGTTCCATTATTGTGGTGATCACCTCATCCCCAGGCCCGATATAGCGCTTCCCAAAAGAGGCTGCGACGAGATTGAGCGATTCGGTGGCTCCCTTCGTAAAGATTATTTCATGGCTGTTTTTCGCATTGATAAATGCCCTGATCTCCTTGCGCGTCTCTTCATAAGCCTCGGTGGCCTTTACACTCAGGTAGTGCACCCCGCGATGGATGTTGCAGTTGTCATGTTCATAATAGCTCCGGATGGCATCGATCACCTGCCACGGCTTCTGTGTCGAGGCGGCATTGTCGAAATAGACCAGCGGGCGGTCGTATATCTGCCGCCTGAGTATCGGAAAATCTTCGCGAATCCTGGCAATGTCAAAAGGCATAGATCGGGTATAAGAAATGCATGTACAAAACTCTAACTATCTGAAATAAAACCAGTTTCACAAAAAGCAATTTAATGCAAAGGGCAAACCCGGCAGGATGCAAATTTAAGGTAAATTAATGAAATGCTGTCGCCGGTCACGGGTATTCCGGAAGAATGCACCTTCTCTGATGCTGCAGGTCAGTGTGGAAATTTGCAGAGTGCATAAAGGTCAGCGGATGACCAGTTTCTGACTCTCGGGCAGCCGCACGCCGTCCCTTGAAAAATAGAGATGGTAGATGCCTGGCTGCAGGTTCCCGGTAGCAATTTTAGAACTTTTCACCAGCCCAGCCTTGACGATCCTGCCGGAAAGATCCGCTATGCCATATTCAATTGCGCCCGGGAGGCTTGTTTCGATCGTGATGGTTTCATCCGCGGGGTTCGGAAAAAATGTGATACCGGAATGGTTGCCGGCAACCGGTTTGATCCCTGTCATCTGGTGTACATAGGTGCATGAATCTGCGATCCCGGTCTCATACAGTCCGACAACCTGGTCCTGGTAACACCTGAGCCCCCCGCTCATGTTGCCGTCGCAGGCGAAGAGGTACTCGGGGGTGTAGTTCAACATAAAATAGAGATCGCCTACCCGCTGGATGAGGACACCGGGATAGGTATAGGGGATACTCGTTTCGTTCCTGAAATCATAGGTAACAAACAGCCGTTTAAGCTGCACCCCGTTGATGACCACCATATTTGCGGAATCAACCCTGACGATCAGCGAATCAACATCGGCATGCACATAGTCATCGACGAGGATCACCCATGAACCGCCCTGTACGGCGCTGAAATCGTATAACACCTGGAAGGTGCTGAAATTCGGATCCCAGAACCAGACCTTTTCATTTTCCGAATACATATACTCCACCCCGGGCCTGTCGGTGCATGCGATGTTATGTCGTTTGGTGATCTTCCTGCATAGTTTGCCATGGTACAGGGTGTCGCCGACCGATTCGAACTTGATATAATCCTGGTCAATATTGACGGGCATAAAAAACTCCTCGGTATAGTGCCATGATGCGCCAACCGGGGCCCATTCCTGTGAACGTACGGAAAGTGCTATAATGAAAAGGGTGAAGAAGAAAATAGATTTTTTCATGGCTGCAGGTCTTTGGTTGTGATAAAGATACAAACTTCCTGCTGACATACTTAACCCGGAATGTCAGAATATTTTCCCGATCCTTTTTCGATGACCCCGGGGGTAACAGAGGACACCACGGTTATTATTTGCAATGGGATGCCAGACAGGTATGATTCTGTAATAATCAGACAACCGTGAACCGGAGCAGTTGCCTGCAAGTCAAATAAAAGGAAAAATAATTGGTTGATCACAACCTGCCACCCGGCATCGGGTTTGGTCTCCCCGTGATGTTTCAATCCACGTGATTTCGCGTGTGACAAGCGATTATTTTTATCAAAGGTGTTGTTTTACCTGAGATAAAATGGCCTGTAAAATTTGCAACTTGAGATAAACTGTTTCAATTTCAAACAGATAGCAGTTTCATTATGTACGATTCCGTTTTTTTTATTATTGGCACACATTTTGGATATGTTCTGGTCTTTTCCTTGATTATTTCCTTACCAGTAAGGAAGAGATTAATCAAATTTAATATGATTAATCGGTGATATTTTAATATTCCAGGTTGTCTGACAAAACCCTAAAACCATGAAAAAAATTACACTTTTTTTAATCGTTGTTTTTTTGCTGCGGAATTGACTTACGGGCAGTTTGCTGCCGGTGTAAAACTCGGTTATAATGCAAACAAACTGTCGACCAATCTCGACACGGTAAAATCACAGTTTAAAAGTGGTTTTCATGTAGGAATATGGACACGGTTCGGAAAACGGTTTTATGTAGCCCCCGAATTGCAATATACAATGAGCGGGGCTGTTTTTTCGAACGAAGGTAAACTCTCAACAAATAACTGGAAACAGAAAATTACGATTGGAAGTCTCGACATTCCTGTAATCCTAGGGGTGAAAATTATTCATTCGGATGTTATCACCTGGAGGGTAGAGCTCGGCCCGCAGGCATCGTTTGTTGTGAATAAGAAAGTGGAAGACGAAAACTCGGTTCTCGGACCGATCAAGGAATCAAGCCTGAGTTCCGTGGGATGGTCTGTGTTGGGAGGCAGTTATGGCAATGTGATCGCAGTATCCTCCAACAAGGACAAAACCCTCTCGATGATCACCTTTCCCGGGGTAACCGCAAACGACCTGAAAAAGGGGGCGGATTTTGAAGGATATGAAGGTCATGATCTGTATGAAATCAAGGACAATTCACTTGTGAGGACCTTCCCGGTCAAAACCCGGAAAGCAGGCCAGCATAAAATCATTTATGACTTAAAAGCCGGGGAGGCAAGTTACATTCTTGTTATCAGGAAGCTGAAAACAAAATGAGGGAAACAGGTGGTGAAAGAAGATAATGCGACTCTGAATTCCGGTTACATGCCTTTTGTTTCCCTTTTTAAGCCAATGGTGGCTGTAATGTATTGAAAAACGGAACCATCGTCAGGCACAAAAAACAGGGAGCCTCCGGATTCAGATTTTCGTGATATCGATGTGAAATTCCTGCGGATGTTCCGGGGAGCTGCAATGAAGCACACATTGCTCGCATATCTGGAGTTCCCCCTGCAGCCGCTTTTTAACCATGTCCTCGATGCGCTGGCGCAGCTGCGGAATGGTTATTTTACTGACGATCTCATCGGCAAAGGCAAACATAAGCAACATGCGGGCCGTCTCCTCCCCTATGCCGCGCTGGCGGAGGTAAAACATCGATTCGGTGTCGAGCTGGCCTGTGGTGGATCCGTGCGAACATTTCACATCATCGTTGTATATTTCAAGGAACGGCTTTGAATTAACGCGGGCCGAATCGGTCAGCAGGATATTCTTGTTCGTCTGGCGCGCATCGGTCTTTGTGGCGTTGCGGCGAACCAGCACATGGCCGTTGAAGATGGCCCTGGCATGTTCATCGAGGATCCCCTTGAAAGTTTCGTTGCTGGTGCAGCCTGGAAAGGCATGGTCGACAAATACCTGGTTGTCGACATGCTGCTTGCGATCCATCAGGTAAATACCGTAAATATTGGCATTCCCGTTCGGACCGTTGAAAAGCAGCCTGATGTTGTTGCGAAGCAATCCCCCGTTCAGCGAAATGTAATGCGATTCAAGACTTGCAGAGGCATCCATGCGAAAACATACCGTACTGATATGGGTGCTGTTGTTGTTCAGGTTCTGGAGCTTGTAATGATCAAGCATGGCGTTCCGGCCAAGATGGATCTCGGTGACAATGTTGGAAAAACTGGCCTGGTGGTTATAGGAATCATCGCAATGGACCAGCGACAATTTCGCATTGGCGCCAACCACAATGAGGTTTCTCGACTGCAGGAACAGGTTTTTTTCGTGGTGGATCACATTGATCAGCTGCACCGGCCTGGGACTTTTCACATTGTCGGGGACAAAAATAAATACCCCGTCCTGCGCAAAAGCCGTATTGAGTGCCGTAAAGCCATCGGCGGCATCATCGGCTATTGTGCCGTAATATTTTTCAATGAGTGCCGGGTATTTTTTCCTGGCTTCGGCCAGGCTTCCCATGATGATGCCATTTCCAAGTTCCATCAGGGGCACATCCTTTGAAACGTACCAGCCGTTCAACTGACCAATGATAGCTGTATCCAGGTGCGGGATGTTGCAGCGGAAAACCTTCTGGACATCGGTTTCCTGCATTGGCTGCAGGTGATAGTCGTATCCGCGCGCAAAACTCTCCTGAAGATCGGTAAGCCTCCACGATTCCAGGCTGGTATCGGGGAATCCAAGTTTTGAAAATGACTGGATAGCTCTTTCCCGGATTTCGGAAGTCACTGCCGAATCATCTTTTGACAGGAACCCGCGGTTCTTTTCATACAGACCGGTCAGGCGTTCCCGGGTGATTGTTTCTTGTATGGCTGTTTGCATCATTCCTGCTCTTTTTTAATCCAGTCGTATCCCTTTTCCTCCAGTTCGAGCGCCAGCTCCTTACCCCCCGACTTGACAATTTTGCCTTCGAACAGTACATGCACAAAGTCGGGAACGATATAATCGAGCAGCCGCTGGTAATGGGTAATCACCAGGAAGGCATTGTCGGGCCGGCGGAGTTTGTTTACCCCGTTGGCAACGATGCGCAGGGCATCGATATCGAGCCCTGAATCGGTCTCGTCAAGAATGGCCAGCCGGGGCTCGAGCATCGCCATCTGGAAAATCTCGTTCTTTTTCTTTTCTCCGCCCGAAAATCCCTCGTTCACCGACCGGTTGGTGAGGTTCGAGGTGATTTCTACCAGCCTCTTCTTCTCCTCCATCAGTCGCAGGAATTCACCCGCGGGGAGAGGGTCGAGACCCCGGAACTTGCGGATCTCATTTACAGCGGTGCGCATGAAATTTGTGATGCTCACCCCCGGTATTTCGACAGGATACTGGAAACCAAGGAATATCCCTTCCCTGGCGCGGTCCTCGATCGAGAGGTTCATTAAGTTCTTACCCTGGTAGAGGATCTCACCGGCGGTGACGTCAAACACCTCGCGGCCGGCAATGACCGAAGCAAGCGTACTTTTTCCCGTTCCGTTGGGGCCCATGATGGCATGAACCTCACCCTTGTTCACCTCAAGGTTGACCCCCCGGAGGATTTCCTTGCCATTGATGCCGGCGTGCAGATTTTTAATGCTCAGTAACATATATCAGAATTCAAAGTTCAAAATGCAAAATGCAAAATTCAAAATTCAAAATGTAAAAGGGCGGAGGAGTGAACGAGGGTTGTTTAACCGACGCTTCCTTCCAGCGAAATAGAGAGGAGCTTTTGCGCCTCCACGGCAAATTCCATAGGGAGCTGCTTCAGCACCTCTTTTGCATAACCGTTAACAATAAGCCCTATGGCGTTTTCGGCTGAAATACCCCGTTGCTGGCAATAAAAGAGCTGGTCTTCCGAGATTTTGGAGGTGGTAGCTTCATGTTCAACAATGGAGGATTTATTGTCGACCTGGATATAGGGATAGGTGTGTGCCCCGCACCGGGCGCCAAGCAGCAGGGAGTCGCACTGGCTGTAGTTGCGCGAATTGACCGCATTCTTTGAAATGCGCACCAGGCCGCGGTAGGAGTTATTGCTCCTGCCGGCAGAAATTCCTTTTGAGATGATGGTGCTCCTGGTGTTTTTTCCAAGGTGCATCATCTTGGTCCCCGTATCGGCCTGCTGGTAGTTGTTGGTGACGGCAACCGAATAGAACTCCCCGACCGAATTGTCTCCGAGCAGGATGCAGCTCGGGTATTTCCAGGTGATGGCCGAACCGGTCTCAACCTGTGTCCAGCTGATCTTGGAGTTGCTGCCTTTGCAGATCCCCCGCTTGGTTACGAAATTGTAGATGCCACCCAGCCCGTTTTTATCGCCCGGGTACCAGTTCTGAACCGTCGAATATTTCACCTCGGCATCCTTCATGGCCACGATCTCAACGATGGCTGCATGAAGCTGGTTTTCGTCACGCTGGGGGGCCGTGCAACCCTCCATGTAACTCACATAGGCCCCCTCTTCGGCCACGATCAGTGTTCGTTCAAACTGCCCCGTATTGGCCGCATTGATGCGGAAGTAGGTGGAAAGTTCCATAGGGCATCGCACGCCCCGCGGGATAAAGCAGAAGGAGCCGTCGCTGAATACGGCAGAGTTCAGGGCTGCGAAATAGTTGTCGGTGAACGGAACGACAGACCCCATGTACTGGCGCACCAGTTCGGGATGATTCTGAACAGCTTCGGAAAAGGAACAAAAAATTATGCCGTGCTTTGAGAGTGTTTCGGAAAAGGTCGTTTTGACAGATACGCTGTCGATCACCGCATCCACGGCAACGCTGGCAACACCGGCAAGTTTCTTTTGCTCGTCCAGTGAAATTCCAAGCTTGTTAAAGGTGGCCAGAAGTTCCGGGTCAACCTCGTCAAGGCTTGAAACCTCCTTTCTTTTTTTCGGTGCGGCATAGAAAATGATCTCCTGGAAATTTATCGGGGCAATGTCAAGATGCGCCCAATCGGGCTGCTTCATGGTGAGCCAGTGGCGGTAAGCCTTCAGCCTGAATTCAAGCATGAATCCGGGTTCGTTTTTTTTCGCGGAGATATAACGGATGGTGTCCTCAGAAAGTCCTGTGGGTGCAAATTCCGTGTCGATATCCGTGATAAAGCCATACTTGTAATCACCTTGTGTGACCTCATCCAGTATCTTGTTTGCTTCGGATTCCATTGATCAGTATTTTAAGACAAAACTAGTCATTTTTCGTGCCATGGCAAGCAGCCTGACAAATTGCCCCGCAAAGATACGTTAATTTAGGTATTCGAATGCCTGAATACAAATGGCGAAATGGCGAAATAATGAGGTAGCGAGGTAGCGAAATGGCGAAACTTTATTTGTTTTTGGGTTTCGGGGGGATAAAGAAGCTGTCGAGGCAATAGCCTGAGCTGACAAGTTCAGGACGGTTTTTCAGATAAAATGCGAGGATCGATTCCACCGGGACCATAGAATTGAGGCCATACTGGATATTATCAACAATCCCGGCATAGATCTCCCCTTTATAGGGAAGCCAATCGGCATTCTGTTTTGCCTCCGGGGCAGGCCTCAGTATCTCTTCACGGTCAGAGGTGACATTTTTCACGATCCCTACCAGTTCAATGCCGGCCATCCCGCTGCGCATGGCGACAATAATCCCTCCGCTGCATCCCTTGTTGAGCAGGGCATCAACCGAGAACTCCCCCATCGGCCTTTTTGGTGCCGGGCTCACAATCCCTGATGTGATCATGCGTGTCCCCAGCGGGTACCCGAAAATGTAGACAAAACTGCCCCACGCGAGATCTTTTGCCCGGCCGGCACGACAGGGAAACGGGCTCAGGGTGTCGACAAGCCCTTCGCAATTTTTTCCGAGGATGGCGATATCGCCGGGCAGGTCTGCGGCAAGTACCTTGAATGGTCCGCATGCAGAGAGTTCACTGACCCAAATCTCCTGCTTTTCCTTAACTGAAAAACTCCGGATACAGGTTACGGGATTCTCTTCATCTGGTTCAAAATAGCTGATCAGCGTGTCGGGAGTGGTGACGATATGAGCACAGGTGAGCAGGGCGATGCGGGTCTCAGAAACCCCGATGGCAGTGGCAGTTCCAAAGGCAGTTTCATTGGTGGAAATGATCCCCCAGGCAGCCTTCTTAAAGCTGCCCTGGAGCAGGTGATACCCGGTAATGGCCGATTCGCGCCTGAATTGCCAGGTTGTATAGGAAGAGATGCAGTAAACTTTTTTAACCGACCGCGAAATTTGCTCAAGCTCCCGTGAACAGTTTACCGAGGGGTATTTACTGTCATACTGGCCTGTGGCTGCAGGAGCCGGGCCAACGGCTACTTTGCCGGCGATACAGCCAGCCAGCATTAGCAGTGCAGGCAGGTATGTACGTGCCGGCAACCGGTTCAAATAATATCTTTTAATGGTCATGTATTTCTCTGGTTTGACCGCTGAGACCACCCGGATCACCTGGGTTTTAACCACTAAGGCCACTTAGGAAACTAAGATTACCATGATTTAAACAAACATCCATGATTTCATTAACTGATTAATCACAATCATACCTGTTACTATCAGGATGTCTTCATTTGCAAGCAAACTCCCTCAAATATACGAATAATCATAATATTTGCCACACGGTACAAAGCTGTTCCGTTCCTGTTATCCGGCAATTATTACGGAAAAATGTGAGCTGTTGAATAAAGGTGCGATTTGTCCTTTAATTTTTCTTAATTTGGTTCGTCGGGAACAATTTACACATATAACTGAATATCAGAATAAAACATTATGGAATTATCAGGAAAAGTAATAAAAGTTTTACCATTGCAATCGGGTGCCGGGAAAAACGGTACCTGGAAAAAACAGGATTTTATTGTGGAAACCGCAGCCCAGATCCCGCGAAAGGTTTGCTTTTCGCTATGGGGTGATAAGATTGATCTGTTCAGCCTGAGGGAAGGAGAGGATGCAGAGGTTTCATTTGATCTCGAAAGCCGGGAGTTCAACGGCCGCTGGTACACCGAGGCCAAGGCATGGAAGATTGTAAAAAAAGGGGCCGGGCAACCGTCTCCGCAGGAAAGCGAACCGCTTCCGGGCTATTATGACATGCCTCCCGAAGATGGGCTTCCGTTTTAACTGTTTCCGGATTGTTTCATTATTTTTCAGGGTCAAAGACGCGTTTCCTGGAGCGGGCGGTCATCTCCCGCTTTGGATATGAAATTCCGGCAGTTCCAGGTTGATTGAATTTTGAGTAAAAAGGTTGCAATGAAAAAGGACGGACAAAATGAGTTGGATGAAACCCTGGCCGGGGGTGATAAGCACTACAGCCGCTTGCTGGAAGAGCTGCATTTGCGGGAAAGGGAGCAGTGGCTTATTCTGAAATCATTGCCGGTCATCTTTTACAGGGTTGACCCGGACGGAAACCTGCCCACAACATGGATCTCCGAACAGATAAAAACCATCACCGGTTTCTCCCCCCGCGATTTTACCGAAAACTCCACCTTCTGGGAATCCCGGCTTCATCCCGACGACCACGAAAGGGTTATAAAGGTCTACAGTGAAACCCTTACATCAGGAGATACAGTCCTGGAATATCGCTGGCAATGCTCCGACGGCTCCTATCACTGGTTTATGGACCACCTGGTGGTTGTAAAGAATCCGGAGTGTGATCAAGCCGACACGATTGGAATCTGCCTGGATGTTACAAAAAGCAAACTGGCGGAAATTGCATTGCTTGAAAGTGAAAAAAAATACCGGCTCCTGACGGAATACAGCGTGGATGTGATATGGCTGCTCAATACCGAGGGGATTGTTACCTTCGCAAGCCCTTCCGTTGAAAAATTGTGCGGATTCACCCCGGGTGAGATGCTCACACGGAACATGGGCGACCTGATGACCCCCGAATCGTCGCAAAGGGCATTGGAGACCATGATTGATGCAATTAGGAAATTCAGGGATGGTGAGCCATACCAGGTACCCGGACCTGTTGAACTGGAACAA
>JBAXFZ010000109.1:0-10813 GCA_037139685.1 Bacteroidota bacterium | reverse complement strand
CCTCCCTTTCAAGAAAATGGCACACCTCTGTCACTGCAGGATGTTCGACACGTGTTGTTATGATGTGGTTCCCGGCAGCACGGCAGGCAAATGCAGCCCCTTTGATTGCAAAATTATTGGATTCGGTTCCCCCGCTCGTAAAAACGATTTCATCACTGTTGGCATTCAGCAGCGAGGCCAGCTGTTTTCTTGCCTTTTCAACCGCAGCTTTGGATTGGATACCGTAGGTATGCAAACTGGACGGGTTGCCGAAAAAGTGTTCGAGGTAGGGACGCATAGCTGCAACCACAGCGGGATCAATGGGGGTTGTAGCATTATAGTCGAGGTATATCGGTTCCATATCAAAAAAAATTACTGGCACATTTTATGATCAGATCTGCATCCTGTTCCGGATCAGTCCCGGAAACCGGGATGTCAAACAGTGTTTTGTTCTTCCTGCGGGCCATGGCAAAAAGGTAGGCCTTGTCATACCATGCCAGCACGATGGAAGCAACCTCACCGAACCGGCCATTATCAAGGGCTGTGAGAGCCGCGGCAGTCCGGGCGCCTCCAAGCCTCTCCCCGATCTTCCTGATGGCATCCTCAAGCAATTGCTTGTCAAAAAGGGCATAGTCCCTGACAAGCCTGCCAATCCTGTACTCTCTCTCCATTTCCGTCCTGATCAGCAACCCGTTGCTCAGGTGCTCAACGACCGGGTCGGGCAGGGTAACCCGCCCAATCATCCGGCTTTCATCCTCCAGCCATACCGGTCGTGAAAAATCGAGTTTCTCCCACAAATCATACAGGTTATTCTCAAATTGTTCATTCGTTGGCTGGGGAGGCTGCCCGATGGCGCCAAAAACAGAGCCTTTATGGCAGGCAAGCCCCTCCAGGTCGATAACCTGTTCCCCTTTTAATGCAATGGCATGCAGGATTTCTGTCTTCCCGCTGCCGGTATAGCCTCCAAGAACAATAATTTTTGCAGGTTTTGCGAGCTCTGCGCGGATATAATGCCTGTAAGCCTTGTAGCCTCCCTCCAGAAGAGCCACTTCATAACCGGCTTTGCTGAAAACCTCCGCCATCAGGGCGCTGCGCAATCCGCCACGCCAGCAGTGCAAAAGCATCACGCCGGCCGGCAACACCTCCTTGATTTTCCGAAGATAATCTTCTACTTTCGGTAATGCGATATCCAGCCCCTTCAGGATAGCCTGCGGCTGGCCCGCCCTGACAAACAGCGTTCCTATCACAGCACGTTCGGCATCACTGAACAGCGGGATATTCACGGCCCCCGGAATGTGCCCCTGGTCAAATTCGCCGGGGGAGCGCACGTCGATCAAAGGACAACCGCAGAGCAGTGATGGCAGGTTAGTCGGTTGAATGGTGCGGATCATCGGCGGATATGGTTCAATTGTCAAAATTAGCTTGTTTTCCGGGCTGCGCAAGGGATTTGTAATTACTTTTATACACCTAATTCATTCCTGGATGCAAGCTCGCAAATGGATAATCCCGGTTATCCTTGTATCTCTTTTCATCTTGATCCTCTCGCTGAGGCAACTATCTGATCCCGACCTTGGTTTTCACCTGAAATATGGCAGATGGATCGCCGAAAACCACAGGGTTCCCATGACGGACCTGAGCACTTTCACAGTAGCTGACCATTCATACACTGACCTTCACTGGTTGTTCCAGTTAATCCTTTACGGGGTTTATTCCTTCTCGGGGTATCCGGGAATCAGCATTTTCGTTTGCCTGCTTGCATTGCTGCTTTCGTTGTTTATCATGCTCCGCAACAGGATGCTCAGGATCCATGAATCGATCACAGCCCTGGCGCTGCTTGCAGGGTTCCTGATCATTGACCCGCGCATTGCGCCCAGGCCGGAAATGTTCACCTTCCTTTTCCTTACAGGCCTGCTTCTGATTCTTGACGCATACACAACATACAGGAAAAATTACCTGTACCTTCTCCCGGTCATCATGCTTCTCTGGTGCAACATGCATGCCCTCTTTGTGCTGGGACTCATCGTTACAGGGATCACTTTTCTCAGCCAGTGGTTCCACGAAAAAAAACCGGACCGCACATTGCTGATCTGGCTGGGGGTTTCTGCTGCGGTTTGCCTTATAAACCCTTATGGCTTCAAGGGCTTTTCTCTCCCCATTGAACTGCTCACACGGTTTGACCCAAGAAACATCTACAACCAGCATATCCAGGAGTTCATGCCCTTCTTCTCGCAACCGAATTTTGTTACGCGTGATTACCTATTCCTGTTACTGCTTGCGGTTACTCTTATTTCAACCGTCATTAACCGGAGGCACGGGAAAATTCACGAGGTTGTCCTGCTGATAATATTCGCATTCCTGGCAATAGGCTCGGTCAGGAATATCCCGTTGTTTGTGCTGGTTGCCCTTCCAATCGCAAGCAGGGCTACGGATGAACTGTGCCGGCGGGTCACCCGCGGGCGGAAAGGAATTTCAACGGCATTCTTTATCTTTATGGTTCTGCTGTCTTTGGCTCTTATTCCCAGGCTTATCACCAACAACTATTATGCGGCTAACAACTCCTTCAATAAAACCGGACTGGGAATCGATGCCTCGCACCAGCCGGTTGAAGCGGCAGATTTTATAAAGAATAACCACCTTGAAGGAAAGATCCTCAACAGCATCGGTTACGGGGGATGGTTGTCGTGGGTTCTTCCGCAGCCCGTATTCATCGACGGCCGGCTGGAGGTGATGCAGGAATCGCTTTACAGAGAGATAACGGCAAGCTGGACCGGAGGATTGCCAGCCCTGGCCGGGAAGTATAAACCGGGCATAATCGTTTATAATTACCTGAAGTACTACCCATGGACAATGCAGCTGAAAGAGATGCCAGGCTGGAGACTGGTATATGTTGACGGTAGTACGGCAATTTTCATCCCAGATACAACATCCCGGCAGATTCCTGCCACAGACCTGGAGAACATGCCGGCTTCAGAGGGTTTGTCCCGCCCAAAATCCGTCACGGCCATGATTGGAAGTTACTTCATGGAACCTGATTACGGGGCTCTCGAATTGTCGCATAAAAGCCTTTTTCATCTCCAGATGGCAAGGGTTCCTCAGCCAAACAGCAAGGCGATCACCTACTTCAACCGTGCCAATATGAAAAGGGAGCAGGGCGATATTCATGGGGCCATTGCTGATTACGATACGGCCATCAGCATAAACCCGGCTTATGTCAAAGCTTTCAACAACCGCGGTATTCTGCGTGCTTCAGCCAATAAAGATTTCAACGGGGCCATCTCTGATTTCAACAAGGCCATTGAGCTTGATTCCACATACAGCGATGCTTACCTTGGACGCGGTACGGCAAATTTCTATACCGGCAACCGGGGAGCAGCCTGCCGCGACTGGCAAACAGCCCGGTCGCTTGGCAATGTTCATGCAGTACAACTCATCAGGTTGCATTGCAATGGCAAATAATTTGTACCTTTGTGGTCCAATTTGAAATGTCAAAATGAGCGATTCCATCCATCATGAATGCGGCATCGCCCTGGTACGCCTTCTTAAACCGCTTGAATATTACCTGGCCAAATACGGAACCGCGTTTTATGGCCTGAACAAGTTGCACCTGCTTATGCAGAAGCAGCACAACCGGGGACAGGACGGAGCAGGAATTGCCAGTATCAAGTTTGACCTGGAGCCGGGAAATAAATTCATCAACCGCATACGCTCCATCAACAACACCCCCATACAGGATATTTTCAACCAGGTACACCAGAGTGTCAAGGCTGTCGAAGATCGTCATCCGCAACGGATGAACGACATCGATTGGCTGAAACACCACGTTGACATGCTGGGTGAATTATACCTGGGTCATTTGCGCTATGGCACTTTTGGCAAGAACAGCCTGACAAACATCCACCCCTTTGTAAGGTCAAACAACTGGATCACTAAAAATCTCGTTCTGGCCGGCAACTTCAACCTGACCAATGTTGACGAGCTCTTTGAGAAACTGATCGACCTGGGTCAATACCCGGTTGAAACAAGCGACACGGTAACCATCCTTGAAAAGATGGGCCATTTCCTGGACGAGGAAAACGAAGAACTTTACCAGAAATTCAAACACGACGGGTACCCGAAACGGGAAATTACCGTTCAGATCGCAAAACACCTCAACGTCCAGAAGATCCTCAGGGGCGCAGCCAAAACCTGGGACGGGGGCTATGTCATTGCAGGCATGTTCGGTCACGGGGATGCTTTCGTGATGCGCGACCCTTCCGGAATCCGTCCTGCCTTCTATTATTCGGATGATGAGATCGTGGTTGTCACCTCCGAGCGGCCGGTGATACAGACCGCACTGAATGTCACCTTCGACACTGTACACGAGTTACAACCCGGACATGCCCTGATCATCAAAAAAGACGGGAAAGTTTCGGAAAAAGAGTTCTGCAAACCACTGGAAAAAAAATCGTGCTCGTTTGAGCGTATCTACTTCTCACGCGGTACCGACAAGGAGATCTACCGTGAGCGGAAAAAACTGGGAAAGCTGCTCACACCTGCAATCCTGAACGCAATTGACCACGACCTGGAAAACACAGTCTTTTCATATATTCCCAATACGGCTATTGATGCTTATTACGGGTTAATCGAAGAGATGGATGATTTTTGCGACAAAATCAAGATTGACAGGATCCTTGATGCTGGCAAATCCCTTGACCAGGAGAAGCTTAATATAATTTTTCAATTAAAACCCAGGGCCGAGAAGGTTGCCGTTAAAGATGTAAAACTGCGCACCTTCATCACCCGCGATTCACAGCGCGACGACCTGGCCGCCCACGTGTATGATATTACCTACGGCAGCATCCGCCGTGGAATAGACAACCTTGTGGTGCTCGACGATTCAATTGTCAGGGGTACTACCCTAAAGCAAAGCATTATCCGGATCCTCGACAGGCTTGGGCCGCGAAAGATCGTAATTGCCTCCTCGGCTCCCCAGATCTGCTATCCCGACTGCTACGGAATCGATATGGCCAAAATAACCGACTTCATTGCGTTTAAAGCAGCCATAGAATTGCTTAAGGAGACTCACCAGGAACATATAATCAACGAGGTATATATCAAATCCAAGGCGCAGGAAAAGCTTCCCAAAGAAAAGATCGTCAACTTCGTCAAGGAGATTTACCAGCCCTTTACGGCAGAACGCATATCAGGGAAAATATCCGAGTTGCTTACCCCTGCCTCCTGCAATGCAAGTGTCCAGATCATATACCAGACGATTGCCGACCTGCATGAAGCCATTCCAAACCACAGGGGAGACTGGTATTTTACCGGTAATTACCCGACACCCGGAGGGAATAAAGTGGTGAACCGGGCCTTTATAAACTATATTGAAGGCAGAAACGTCAGAGCCTACTGAAAAGGCTTATTTAATGCGGCATTTCGCTATTTCACCATTGCTTCCGCAATCCTCCCGGCCATTTCCTTAAACTCTTCAGGGGAAAAGGAGAGTTTTGGCCTGCGAAAGTCCATATCGTACATCGAGGTTAAGGGAACCAGGTGAATATGGGCATGGGGGACCTCAAGGCCTATCACCGTAATCCCGATTCGCTTGCAGGGAACAACTTTCGCAATGGCTTTGCCTACCCTGCCGGCAAAATTCCACAAACCACCATGGAGGTCATCATCCAGGTCAAAAATAAAGTTGACCTCTTTTTTAGGGATCACAAGGGTGTGACCCTCTTTCAGCGGGTTAATATCAAGGAAGGCAAGATAATTCTCATCCTCGGCCACTTTATAGCAAGGGATTTCCCCATTGACGATCCGGGTGAAAACAGAAGCCATACTTAACTGTTTTGACGTGTTAATTCAAAGATTTCAAAAGTAATTTTACCGGCAGGAACAGTGATTTCCACAGTATCTCCAATCACCTTTCCAAGCAACCCCTTTGCGATTGGAGAGCTTACCGAGAGTTTGCCGAATTTAATATTTGCCTCGTTTTCAGGAACCAGGGTATAGGTAACCATTGCCCCGTTCTGGGTGTTTTTAAGTTTCACTGTCGAAAATATTAACACCTTGGTATTGTCAAGCTTACGCTCATCAATAAGCCTGGCATTACTCAGAACCTCCTGGAGCTTCGAAATCTTCAATTCAAGCATCGACTGAGCCTCTTTTGCTGCAGCATACTCTGCATTTTCCGACAGGTCACCCTTATCCCGGGCTTCAGCGATTTGCCGTGAAATTGAGGGTCTTTCGACTGTAGTCAACAGATGCAGCTCTTCACGCATCTTTTCCAAACCTTCGGGCGTGTAATACTTGATATCTGACATTTTCAGCTTGTATATTTGATTTTATAATAAGCCAAAAGACCCTTTGGAGGGTCCTTTTGCTAAAAGAAACGAATTTAAAAAACCTTTAAACCGAATGTCTAAAAGTTAAGTTTAATACCAACGCTGTGAGTCCCCTGGAAAGGATTGGTGGCCCTGTATGAATAATCTATGGCTATCCCCGATTCCTTCTCCTTGTTGAATGGAACCGAAACGGTAAAACCTGCGGAAGGCCCTGTAAAAACAGTACCACGGTCAGCTACGTTGGTTTTCAGGATACCATCCTGGTAAGTATAACCGGCCCTGAGCTGCAGGTAACTTTTCAAAGCATATTCAAGGCCAAGGGTAAACTGGTCTTTGATGAAGGAGTTTGAAGTAAAGTTACCGGCGAGGGTAATGCGATGCTGGTCCCCGATCAGGAAGTCGTATGAAGCCCCGATGCGCAGGGTTGCCGGCAACTCATAGGTGCCCGACCGCTGTTCAACGGTAAACTGGTCATTCGAGTTATTGTGACCCGGAATTACGCCGCGGAACGACAAACCGTCACCGCTGAATTTTAAAGGGGCCCCTACATTTTTCAAAGCAATCCCGAATTTAACCTGTTCCTTTTCGCCTGTGACATACTGGATACCTGCATCCAGTGCAATGGCAGTAGCGCTGGCGTTGTCGGCAACACTCTCGTTGATCAGCTTAACGGCCAATCCTCCGTAAATACTGTTTGAAAAGGCCTTTGCATAGGCAAGGTTGATGTTGATGTAACTTGGCTTGTATTGTCCCAGGATCGGTTCAGGTGAACTGGTCGTTGTGATATCAATTGTACCAAAATTCATCGACATAACTGCCGCTGTGAGAACACCACCATGCGCCCCCAATTTCTGGCTAAGACCAAATGACATAATACTGACACCTGAACCCTTCAGCCAGTCAGAATAGGAGAAGATGATCTCAGTACCCTTGGTGAAGCCTGTACCGGCAATATTGGTATACAAAGCCTCAAGCCCTTGTCCGCAGGAGGTACTTACCGAACCCCACCCGGAGCTTCTGGCCCAGGGGTTGATCAGCAATTCCGACGCCCCTGCCTGACCTGACCGGTCTTTGTTTCCGGCTGTCACCTTATCCATGGGAATTAGAACCAACCCCATCAAGAATATTGCAACTAAGCAGCTATATATATTTTTCATAATCCTGGAATTTTTTGTTTTTATCCTATTTATATCGTGTATGCCGTTACAATGAGTTTAAGTCAACCGGGCGCATAATACCGAACCATTTGATTGTACGTTCGCCAAGACCATCGGCTTTAACATGGATCAGGTAACCTCCGCCAGCGATTGGTATCCCGGCGAAATTTTTAAGATCCCAGTCAATTGAAGTCTTTGCATCGGTGTTCAACCCTGCAGTAGAGGTACGCGGCTGGGCAATACCCGATTTGTCAACAACAAACTGACGAATCAGCACACCGCTCATATCAAAAATGGTAACGGTACATCTGCTGGGAAGGTTAACGATTTTGATGCGGTTATCGAGCTGGTTCCTTTCATAATCATTATAGGCATAATAGGGATTAGGCACGACATTGATTTTATCCAGGTCGGTCTTGGCAACCTCCTGGTCATTCCTGGAAGTTGAGATAGAGTTTGTGTTGAACACATAAACCGGATAGTTTCTGTTAAGGGTATCGGTCGATCCTGCAGGCATCGGCGAGGAATAATAACGCTGGTATGGCTTCGATATACGGATCTTGGTGGTAACACCATTGCTTAACCAGGGTTGCTTTTCGAGTGCCAGGGGCATGTTTACATAGAGTGCCGAAGCATAAGTACGGTCCTTGTAAATAGCATCATTCGACGGCACCTTCATCATATTCGCCCTGATATAGGCGCCTGCATCATAGGCAGGGAAATCAAAGGTGTAAGGACCTACCTGTTTGAAGGATTTGTGACCCATGATATAGACAAAGTGACCTCCGCCAAAGACGGGGATTCCTGATTCGTCATAAATCCTGGTTGAGGGATTCCAGAGCATGTCCCGCCCGTTATCTGCAACCAGCCAGGAATTTTCTCCAAACATGATGTTCAGACGCTCCCCTGTCTCAAGATTGATCGCATATCCCGGGAACCAGCCCATTCCTGTCGGGCTGATATAATTTGAGTTATACATCGGGCGGGAGTCAACCACACCGGTATCACCGTCAACATTTACAGAAGCTGCCATCCTGAAATTGAATGGTTTTGCACCACCCTGGGCAAGCTCCTTTTTAGGGCACATTTCAATTACCGGACAACGTGTCCATAATTTCTTATCGGTTGTGATGACGATGTCAACACTGCAGAGGTTATCAAGAGAGGTCAGCAGTTTCGAATTTGCCGAGAATGCTGCTCCTCCGTAAAGTTCGCCGCTGATAGCCGTGTTTACTGCCGCAAGGCAATAGGGAGCCCATGTACCGTTCTGGATTTTCTGGAAATTCTTATTCGGGTCCCATGGCTGGCTGGTGCCCATTCTCCAGTCATAATAATGTGCATCAGATCCCTTGTAGGTCCCTGAACGGATCCAGTTCAGCGGAGAATCGGGGATATCGCTGTCGGGAACGCCTCCAAGCCATCTTTTGGTGGTGTCTTGGTAAATCTGCGGCGAGGCATAGAGAAGACCGTTGGTCAATGTAACATTACCACGTAAAGAGTCACCTGCATTAGGTACCTGGTAAATGGTCAGGGCAATGCCAAGATCAACAAAATTCTGCTCATACTGATAAATCGTGGTTGTATCCGACCTGTAAACAGCACCGGTTTTGTTGTTGATCAGCGTCCATTTACCGAACTGGATCTTTTTTGTATTGGTAAACGGGTTATTGGTCGATACATAGACCATCGAATCAAACTTCACGGTATACTCGCCGTTTACAACATTCAGGGGGTCGATAACCTTCACACCCAGGGGGCCCTTTGAAACAACGTAAGTCGGGTTATAGGAAATCGGATAGTCGGCATCTCCCATTTTGGTAGTATTTGAATCGATGGGGGGTTTTGCCAGAATTTCCTGGATGGTAGCTGCGGAGAAATCGGTGATCCTGCCACCATTGCCCTGGCCCTGGATACGGGTAATTACCGGACCATCACCATATGCCGAATTTGCTGCAACAGCCAGGGGGATATGCGGAATCGCCGTATATACCTTGATGTTGCTTCTTCCTCTCAGGTAGGGCTTCTTCTGTCCGTCGGGAGCAGGATCGGCCTGGTTGTATTTTTTATACTGGTTATACGCATATGCTATGACCAGGTAATAATATTGCTTATGGTTTATCAGCCGGTCATCGCCCGTGGCAAACATGTCCTTTACAAAGACAAATGAATGCTTGATACCTGCATCTGAACCATCGGTCATAACCTGTCCGACGTTGCCTCCCAGGTTCTGATCAAACGACCAGTTTACCAGTTTCGAAACACCATTTTGAACGTCGCATTCGGATACGATTCGTGACTTGCTTGCATCGTCAATATCGGCAGCTGAAACGGTTGCATCCTTCAGCTGGTAGATCTGGTAACCCTCGAAGTGATACAATGAGTCGTTGCGCTGGTTGTGCGGCAAAGCGTCGGGGTTCGGAATATTCGGGTCAAACTCCTGGTATTTTTCACCATAGTTGTTCCCGGCGTCATTTGTTTTACGGTTAGAAAGATAGACGATAAGTTTGTTTGACATTTCCTGGATGGAGAGGTCGGGAGCATTGGGGCCGTTCAATACGGCGAAGCAGTTGTCAAAAAGGTTCTGTGCTTTATCGTCAACCATTTTCAGCAGGGCGACCGATTCTTCCGGGGTTCCCGAAATGGAACGCGCCCAGGGAATACCAACCGTAATATAGTTGCAGGCACCCGGCAGCAGGGTGAAAGGTCCGGCAGATTGCATGAACCGGCGGTCGGCGGGATTATTCTTTGCCGTTACTTCAGTCCATTCCTTAGGCGAAGGCGTTTGCCCGCCGGTACCCCAGTCGCATGCATCGCTCAGGTCGGGGAACATAAAATCGCAGGGAGGGCCATCGCCGCCGGCGCCGAAGTGGGCGTTTCCGCCGTAGGTCATTTTGGCATTGTCTTTCCAGATACCGCGAAGGAATAGGTAATATTCAGGGGCATAATTCGGATCGGTCATGTAGGCCGGCACACCTGAACCTGTATTGTTATGATAGACAAAGCGCCTCATTCCGTAACGTTCGTTATCGATGATACCGTCGCCGAAATTGATCCCGTTGATGGCTTCCGAGCGAACGATGAAGTTTCCTGAATCCTGTCCGTTGGTTCCATAAAACATCCGGATCGAGGTTCCGTTCAAACCGACGATATCGCAGCTTCCTTTAAATGAAGGGCCGTCGGCCGTACTTCCCTTGAAAGAGGGGTTGTCGCACTGATCCGGATCCATGTACGGGCCCTGGAAAAAGTCGACTCCGATGGCAGGCGGGTGTTCCCCGTATGCATAACTCTGCCCGGTACCGTCAATGGGGGTTCCGTTATAGCAGTATCCAAGACCACGGTTGACATCGCAGCCAA